>JAQVKR010000367.1 GCA_028694565.1 Gammaproteobacteria bacterium
GTCCGTGCCGGGCCTGCGGCCAGCGTCCAGAGGACTGGGCAACGCCGGCCGTTGCGGATGCGGCGTGCGGGTGCGGTTCCGCTCCCGCGCCCCTGGACTGGAACCTGTAGCCCCCATAACCCACTGCGAGCGACAGGGCGAGGACCACGCTCAGCCGCGCCCGCCAGCGCTGTCCTCCGCAATGCCGCTGCCGTGGGACAATCACCGCCGGCAGGGCGGCGCGACCGACGACGAAGATCATTTCGATCCCGGCGAGGTGCAGACGATCGCCCTCGGCGAGCGCAACCCGGCGCACGGGCTGGCCGTTTACCCTCAACCCGGCACGGCTGCACAGGTCCTTGACCCGATAGCAGCCTGCGCCTGCCTCGAACACCGCGTGGCGGCGCGACAGGCCAGACCCGGCAATTCGCAGGTCACACCCCTCACCGCTGCCCACCACGAAAGGCAGCGGCGCCAGTTCCAGCCAACGACCGGAGGCGGGCAGGAACAGCCGGGGCGCCGGAACCGGCTCACCCGCCTGGATTACCCTCCCGCCGTGAAGATCCGCAACCGGGGTCTTGTGCTGCCCTCCCGCGCCTGGAAGCAGGGGAGTGTTCCACCGCCCACCCCGGCCGCACACCACGTCCCCGGTCATGGGCGGCACCCCGCGTGTTCCGCCACCAGGCCGTCCCCCAGCCGGATGTCGGCTTTCCCGATGGTGCCCGGCGGGAGTTCCAGAACGGAACGGGCCTCACGCAGTTGCGTGCGGATCCGGTTCGGCGGAACCCCCCGCTCGATTCCCACGACGCGATGGCGGGCGTCCAGGAACACCACATCGATGGCGTGGCGCATGCCGATGGTGTGAATTCCGCGGCAGGGCTTGAGCCACAACCCCTGCCCCGCCTGCAACCGGTTCTGGCCGAGCAGGCCGAGCAGGCGCTTCCTGAAGGAGTCCGCCTGACGGATGTTGCAACCGACCAGGGCATTGTTGCGCTGGTTGTAAACGAACTCCACTGCCCTGCCCTCCATGGCGCCGGCTGCCGGCATCAGAAGAAGAACGCGAGCGTCCCGCTGTCCCGCGCCTTGATGATTATGGGAAAGACGATGATGAGGAAGGTGACGGGAAAGAGCAGCCCGATGAGGGGCAGGAGCAGTTTCATCGGCGCCTGGTTGGCGAGCTTCTCCGCTTGCAGGAAACGCTCCCTGCGCAGCTGCCGGGCCTGCGACAGCAGGATGCCGGCCAGCTCGCCTCCCGTCTCCTCGGCATGATTGATGGCGCCCACCACATTGCGCACCGCACCGACGCCAGTCCGCCGGGCGAGGCGGCCCAAGGCCTCGCGGCGCGTCACCCCGGTGCGGGTCTCCCGCAACACCCGCCGCATCTCCTCCCGGACCGGACCCATGGGCAGGCGCTCGACCGCATGGCCCAGCGCCGCGGCGAAACTGAGACCCGCCTGCATGGTCAGCACGATCAGATCGAGCAGGAACGGAAACTGTTTCTGGATGAGGGACTGGCGCCGCTTGATGGCATCACGGAGCCAGAGATCCGGGTACAGCAGTCCCAGGGGGATGAACAGCAGCGCGGCGGCAATCAGTGCCAGGCGCCAGCCCGCAGCCGCCTCGTCGGCCAGGGGCGTGAGCATGAGGCAGAGAGTGACGCCGGTGACGAACCCTATCCGCCGGGTGACCACGAACTCCTCCGGGCGCATGACATAGCCGACCCCGCCGCGCTGGAGACGCTCGGTGAGCAGGTCCCGGTAACCGGGATTCATGCGCTCCGCCACATGATGGGCGAACAGCCCCACGACGGGGCGCACCAGCCTGAACAGCAACGGCAGCCGGTCGCGCCATGAATCGTCCTCCCCGTGCGGCCGCTGCCGGTGCAGACTGGCCAGTGACAGCAGCGCCAGCACGACAGCGAGCGCCACGAACATGAGCGAGAGTGCGTACATTTCAGACGTCGATATTCACTATCTTGCGGATCATCGCCACGGCCAGCGCCATCATTAGCGCCACCATCCCGAGCAGCCCCCAGCCCAGGGGTTCGGCGATGAGCGGACGCATCGACTGCGGGTCGTGAAGGAATAGCCAGGCGCAGACCAGCACCGGGAGTAGCCCGACGACCCAGCCCTGCATCCGGCCCATGGCGGTCAGGCTGCGGATCTTGCCTTCCATGTTCAGCTTCTCCTCGGTGCTGTCCGCCAACGAATTCAGCGTATCCGCCAGATTCCCCCCGACGCCGCTCGCCACCACCAGCGCCGAGCTGAGCAGCGCGATCTCCGGTCGAGCGAGCCGGGCCTGCAGGCCCCGCAGGGACTCCTCCAGGGAGCGGCCCATGCGATACTCGGACAGGACGACCGCGAGTTCCTGGGTAATGGGCGGCACCTGCTGCCGGACCGTCTGCTCCAGTGCCCGCCCGAGACTCGTGCCGGCTCGCAGCGCCGATGCGATGGCGCGCAGGGCGTCGGGCAACTGCTGGATGCAGCGCGCGACCCGGCGCCGGTGCAGGATCGAGATGACGGGATAGGGCGCCGCTGCCACGGCGGCGACCGCCAGGGGCACGAGCAACGGCCCGGTCCACAGGTATATGCTCCCCCCCGCCAGAGCCGCCGCGGCCGTATTGAGCAGAAAGAGAAAGCGGGGGTCGAGGTTGATGAAAGAGTGCCGCAGCCCGGTCCCGACCTGTTCCATGAAACGCCGGCGGTAGAACCGCACGCCGCCGCCGATGTAGCGCCGCAGGAGCATGAACAGCGCCAGGCCGGTAACGGCGCCGAGCAGGACGGCTGCATGGGCCTCAGCCATGGCCGCCGAAGCCGTCCGGATCGAGATCATCGTCCAGCTCCCCGAACAATCCCCGCCGCGGCGTCTCGCCGGCCTGCTCCAGTTCGGTGTAGAACGCGGGCGCCTGGCCACAGCCCTTGAACTGGCCGGCGATACCGCCGTCGGCCCGGCGGCCGGTCTGCTGGAAACGGAACAGCTCCTGCAAGAGGATGACATCGCCCTCCATGCCATCCACCTCGACGATGGCGGTGATTCTCCGCCTTCCGTCGCTGAAGCGGGACTGGTGGATGATGATGTCGACGGCCGAGGCTATCTGCTCCCTGATGGCGCGGATCGGCAGCTCGATGCCCGACATGAGCACCATCACCTCCAGGCGGGAGAGAAAATCCCGCGGCGAATTGGCGTGGCCGGTCGTCAGCGAGCCGTCATGCCCGGTATTCATGGCCTGGAGCATGTCCAGCGCCTCCCCCCCACGGCACTCGCCGACCACGATCCGATCCGGGCGCATCCGCAGGGAATTCCGGACCAGCTCCCTGATGCTAACCGCCCCGCGCCCCTCCACATTGGGCGGCCGGCTCTCCAGGGAGACCACGTGTTCCTGATGCAGCCGCAGTTCCGCCGCGTCCTCGATGGTGACGATGCGTTCGTTGTCGGGCACGAAGTTGGAAAGCACATTCAGGGTCGTGGTCTTCCCCGAGCCGGTCCCTCCGGACACCACGATATTGCGCCGGTGGCGGACACAGAGTTCCAGGAACTCGGCCATCTGCGGACTCA
>JAQVKR010000014.1 GCA_028694565.1 Gammaproteobacteria bacterium
GGCCGAGGTGAAGCAGCTGCTCAGCCTCATGATCCACTCCCTCTACTCCAACAAGGAGATTTTCCTGCGCGAGCTCGTCTCCAACGCCTCCGACGCCTGCGACAAGCTGCGCTTCGAGGCCCTGGCCGACGACGCCCTCTACGAGGGTGATCGCGAGCTGGGCATCCGGGTCGACGTCGATCCCGAGGCGCGCACGGTGACCGTCAGCGACAACGGCATCGGCATGTCGCGCCAGGAGGCGATGGACAACCTGGGCACCATCGCCAAGTCGGGCACCCGCCAGTTCTTCGAGTCCCTGACCGGCGACCAGGCCCGGGACGCCCATCTCATCGGCCAGTTCGGCGTCGGCTTCTACTCCTCCTTCATCGTCGCCGACCGGGTCACGGTCGAGACCCGCCGCGCCGGGCTCGGCCCCGAGCACGGGGTGCGCTGGGAGTCCGACGGCACCGGCGCCTACACCCTGGAGACGGTGGAGCGGGCCGCCCGGGGCACTTCGGTCACGCTGCACCTGCGCGGGGACGAGGACGAGCTGCTGGAGGGCTGGCGCCTGCGCGGCATCCTGGGCAAGTACTCCGATCACATCACCCTGCCGATCCTGATGGCGAAGGAGCCCTCCGGAGAGGAGGGGGAAGAGGGGGACGAGGGCGGTGCGGAGACCGAGCAGGTGAACCGCGCCACGGCGCTGTGGGCCCTGCCCAAGGCCGACATCGGCGAGGAGGAGTACAAGACCTTCTACAAGCACGTGGCCCACGACTTCGAGGACCCGCTGGCCTGGACCCACAACCGGGTGGAAGGGCGGCTGGAGTACACCTCGCTGCTCTACCTGCCGGCCCGTCCCCCCTTCGATCTGTGGGACCGCGACGCCCGCCACGGCGTGAAGCTCTACGTGCAGCGGGTCTTCATCATGGACGACGCCGAACAGCTGATGCCCCGCTACCTGCGCTTCGTGCGCGGCGTCATCGACTCCAGCGATCTGCCCCTGAACGTCTCCCGCGAGATTCTGCAGGGCAGCAAGGTCATCGACAGCATCCGCGCCGGCTCGGTGAAGAAGGTGCTGGGGCTGCTGGAGGAGCTGGCGGAGAAGCAGCCCGAAGAATACGCCCGGTTCTGGACCGCCTTCGGGCAGGTGCTCAAGGAGGGCCCCGGGGAGGACTTCGCCAACCGCGAGGCCATCGCCCGGCTGCTGCGCTTCGCCTCCACCCACGCCGACTCCCCGGAGCAGACGGTCTCCCTGGCCGATTACCTCGGGCGCATGCAGGCGGGGCAGGAGCACATCTACTACATCATCGCCGACAGCTTCGCGGCGGCCCGCAACAGTCCCCACCTGGAGCGGCTGCGGGAGAAGGGCGTGGAGGTGCTGCTGCTCACCGACCGCGTGGACGAGTGGCTGATGGGCCACCTGATGGAGTTCGAGGGCAAGGGCTTCCGCTCCGTCACCCAGGGTGACCTGGAGCTGGACAAGATCGCCGGGGGCGGGGAGACGGCCGGGGAGGAGGAGAAGGCCGGCCAGGAGGCCCACAAGGCGCTGCTGGAGCGGGTCCAGAAAGTGTTCGGCGAGTCGGTGCGGGAGGTCCGGGTCTCCGGGCGCCTGGCCACTTCGCCGGCCTGCCTGGTTCGCGGCGCCGACGAGATGAGCGCCCACCTGGAGCGGATGCTGCGCGCCGCCGGCCAGGAGGTGCCGAAAGCGAAACCGATCCTGGAGCTCAATCCCGCCCATGCCCTGGTGGCGCGCCTGGAGGGGACCACGGACGAGGCGCGTTTCGAGGACCTGGCCCGGCTGCTGTTCGACCAGGCCCAGCTCGCCGACGGCGGGCAACTGGAGGACCCCGCCAGCTTCGTCCAGCGCCTCAACCGGCTGCTGCTGGAGCTGCCGTCCTGAGCATCGGCCCGGATCGAGGGACAAGGGGGAAAGGACCGCCGCCGGCCGCCCGGCTCCCTGGCCCAGGGCCTGGTGCCTCGATGTCGCCCCCACCGGCATGGGCGCGCGCATGAAGCCCGGACAGCCTTCCCCGGCCCTGGGCGGATCCCGGCGCGCACATGAAAAAGCCCCGGCGGGCTCGCGCCCGCCGGGGCTTTTTCGTCCGGGCGCGCCGGCTTACTTGCGGGCGCCGGGACCGTTCACCGGCAGGCCGTTGCTGAGGTAGGTCAGGAAGTACTCGAGGTTGCGGTACTCCTCGCTCTGGGGCGGGAAGGCCTTGGCGCGGACCTGTTCGTTGCAGCCCTTGAAGCGGCGGTTGAGGGTGCCCATCTCGCCCCACTTGGAGCGGTACTTCGGGAAGTGGGTGACGTGCCCCACCGACATGCTCAGCAGTTCCGTCCGGAGGTTCTTGCCGACGCTGTAGACATGGCAGTCGGCGCAGGCCAGGTTGAGCTGGCCCCGCTTGGTGAAGTAGAACTTCTTGCCCTCCTCGTAGGCGGCCTGGGCGCGGGGGTCGTCGGGGACCTTGACGTCGAAGATTTTGCCCCGCGAGAGGTAGGCCAGATAGGAGGAGAGGGAGGCGATATGCCCCTTGTTGTACTTGAGGGGCTCTTCGCCGTTCTTGACCCGGCACTCGTTGATCTCGAGCTCGAGGGTCTTCACCTGGCCGGTCTTGGCGTCGAAGTAGGGATAGTTCTGGCGAATGCCTTCCTTGTAGCCGGGGAAGCAGTCCGCGTAGGTCTTGCCGTTCTTGAACGGCGTGTGGAACAGTGTCTCGCCCTCGTCGATGGCCGGTCCGTAGGGCGGGAACTCCTCGATGGAGAGCCAGTTCTCGCGGGCGATGGGATCCAGGGCATAGGCGCCGTTGACGTAATCCTCGAACGGCACGTCGGGGAACTTCTCCTTGTAGTAGTCCCGGAACGCCTGCAGATCCTCCTCGGGCGTGGCTTGGGCGGCCACCGGCATCAGGACGACGGCCGCGGCGATGGCCGCAACACTAATCAGCTTCATCTTCATGGGTACATCCTCCAGCACTGACGGCATCGCCTTGCGGAACGTGCCGTTCGATTGGAATTGCGCGAGTCGATGCAGGTTCGGCGGATCAGAGCGTCCACACGAACTCGACGACCTTGTTGATCTCATCCTCGGTCAGGATCATGTGCCGCCCGAAGGGAGGCATCATGGTGTCCGGGTTGGCCTGGCCGGGGTCCCAGATCTGTTCGCGCAACTTCTCCTTGCTGGGGAAACGCTTGTTCATGACGATGAGCGGCGGGCCGATGTTGCCGGGCGAGACGCCGCCGGGAATGGCGTGGCAGGCCAGGCAGTTGCCGCGACGACGGTCGAAGGCGATCTCCTTGCCCTGCTCGATGATGGTGGCGTGTTCTTCGGTGTGGGCGGCGAGTGCGGCGCCCTGGTCGCTCATGGCCAGCAGCGCGCTCACCGCGGTAGCGGCGAGAATGGATTTCGCGGAATTCCGCATTGCTCTCTTCCTCCGGTCAGTCCGCTTTGGTGGGGAGCGGCTTGTCGTATTGTTTCGCCTTGGACCGGTCCGGACAGTGACGCACGGTGGTTGCCAGGCGTTTTGATTTTATTTTTGAGACCGCGTGGTTGCGGTGCCGGTTATCTTACCGACTGAGTTCGTAGGATACCGAATCAGGCCACGTTGGCAAGGGTCAGTCCATCGCGGAGACCGGGAGGCGGGGCGGGCATGGCGGGGGCGTGGATGCTTCGGCGCGTGCCTGTGGGTAGCGCGTGAACCGCGAGGCGAAGCCGGTGCTCACCCATCGGCCGGGAACCTTCACCGCTCCCGGTCGCGGCGGTCTTCCTTCTCCTCTTTCGCGATTTTCTCCAGTTCCGCCAGCCGTGCCTCCACGGACGAGGCGGTGTAGAAGTCGTTCCCGGCCTTCTGGCGGGCCACCTTGAGCTGCTGGACCGCGCCCAGGACGTCGCCGGAGAGGAAGTAGTATTCCGCCTGGGCCTGGTAGGCCCTGGCCTGCTCGCCGAGTTCGGCGTGGGCACGGGCCAGCAGCCGGTACACCTCGGGTTCTTCCGGCTGCTCCCGGCTGTGGGAGCGAAGCAGTTCGCGGGCCTTCCCGGCGTCCCCGGCCCGGATGAGCGCCTCGGCATACTGGAGCGTAAGGGCGTTGTTCCGGGGATAGACCTTGAGGGCTTCACGGTAGAGGCGGGTGGCGTCCGCCAGATTGTCGGCCTCGAGCTCGTTGCGGGCACGGGCCGAGAGCAGCATGGGGTGCTCCCCCTCGCGGGCGATGAGGGCGTCGAGCTCACGGCGCGCGGCGTCATGGTCGCCCACGGCGGCCTGGGCCAGCGCCAGGCCGTAGTGCAGTGCCGCCTCGCTGCGGTACTGGCCGCCCTCGAGCAGGCGCTGGTAGTGGCGCAGGCTCGACCGGGGGTCCTGCTCGCTGAGCACATGCAGTCGCGCCTTGACCAGGGCGTAGGTCAGGCTGTCGGGAACCTGCCGGTAGTCATAGCGCTGGGCGCGTTCCTGGGCCTCGGCGATGCGATCCCGGGTGACCGGGTGGGTGCTCAGGAACTCGGGCGGCCGGCCATAGTAGCGGCTCGAGAACTGCAGGCGCTCGAAGAAGGTCGCCATGCCGTGCGGGTCGTAGCCGGCCCCCGAGAGGTTCTGGATGCCGACGCTGTCCGCTTCCTGCTCGTTGTTGCGGGTGAAATTGATCTGCATCTGGGCGCTGGTGGCGGTGACCGTGGCCAGGGCCGCCTGGCCGAGATCGGCGTTGCCGCTTTTCCCGGCCACGACCATGGCGGCGAGGAGCGCGGCCAGGGCGGGCAGGCTCAGGTTCTCCGCCCGCTGAATCTGCCGGGCGATGTGCTTCTGGCTGACGTGGGCCATTTCATGGGCGACGACCGCGGCCAGTTCGCTCTCGTTCTCGGTGGCGGCGAACAAGCCGGTGTGAATGCCGATGTTGCCACCGGGACCGGCGAAGGCGTTGATGCTGTCCTCGTCGACGATGAAGAAGTTGTAGTGCTGGCCGGCGTCGTCGCCGTAGGCGCTCAGGCGGCTGCCCAGCGATTGCAGGTAGTCCCTGGCCTCGGGGTCCTCGAGCAGGGTCATGGAGCGCCGGATCTCGCGCATGAACGCCTCGCCCAGCTTCCTGTCCTGTTCCGGGCTGAGTGCCGCCGTGGAGGGATCCCCCATGTCGGGCAGCTGGAAATCCGTCTGGGCCGTGCCGGCCAGGGGAAGCCAGGCCAGCAGGCCGGCGCAGATGAGCGGGGTGATGCGTGGCTTTAGCATGTCGTGATAGGCCGCTGGAGTTTCGCTGTCCGGATCGGTTGTGGTGCAAGAGTGGTTCGCGAATGTGCACAAAACAGGGACGGGCGTGCCATCCATGCCGGTGCCGGCTTTCCCGCCGCGCGCTCGACCCGTGCCGCCCGCGGGCGGCGCGGGTGGACGCCGGCTCCCGTGCCGGGTGTCCGTTCAGCCATTGTAGGGTTCCTGGTGCGCAATTGCAGCGCGGTCTCCGCCGGGCCGTTCCCGCGGCGGCCGTGCGCCGGGTGCCGCTCCGGCATCTGTGTGATGGACAGCTAGGGACGGAAAAAGTGCCGGTTGAGGGGGGGATGTCCGGGTACTTGATAGCGCCGCGGCGGGGTGGCAAGGTAGGCGTCATCGAACCGGAACTGCATGATGATAAGGCTGATTAATGCGGTTTAATCAATTTTTTCATGTTGCGTTCGTGAGTCGATTGCCATATAAACACTTACCCAAATTCAGGAATGCCGGATGGGATCCCATTAACTGAGATTCATCCACCCAGATGAAGGAGAACTTGAGAATGGCCGCTTTTGATCAAGAGCTGGACGCTTCCGGACTGAACTGCCCTCTGCCCATCCTGCGCGCCAAGAAGACCCTGGCGGGCCTGGAGAGTGGTCAGGTTCTGCGCATTGTGGCGACTGATCCGGGGTCCGTGAAGGACTTCGAGGCGTTCGCCAAGCAGACCGGCAACGAGCTGCTTGAGTCCGGCGAAGAGGGTGGAAAGTTCGTCTTCCTGATCAAGAAGGCCTGAGGGCCCCGGGAAGCAGTTTCAACCCCCAAGCTACTGGCGGAGAAGCGCAATGGATCAGAAAAAGCTCGCGATTATCGCAACGAAGGGAACCCTCGACTGGGCCTATCCTCCCTTCATTCTGGCCTCGACGGCCGCCGCCCTGGGCTATGAAACCCAGATCTTCTTCACCTTCTACGGCCTGCAGCTGGTGCGCAAGGATCTCGATCTGAAGGTCTCGCCGCTGGGCAACCCGGGCATGCCGATGCCCATGGGCATGGACAAGTGGTTCCCGGTTCTGGGCACCGCGCTGCCCGGCATGGAAACGGTCATGACCGCCATGATGAAGAAGAAGATGAAGGACAAGGGCGTGGCCAGCATCGAGGAGCTCCGCGAGCTTTGCCAGGAGGCGGAAGTGAAGATGATCGCCTGTCAGATGACGGTGGATCTGTTCGACTTCAATAGCAGCGACTTCATCGACGGACTCGAGTTCGGTGGCGCCGCCACCTTCTTCGAGTTCGCCGGCGAATCGGATATCTGCCTCTACATCTGATCCCGACCGCATCACCGCGGGCTCCGGCCCGGGAAAGACCCCCGGCATCGTCCGGGGGTTTTTTTTGGCTCGAGGCCGGGCGGCGGCATTCACCGCCAAGCCGCCAAGGACGCCAAGCAGGGTAGGGTGCGCCGCGTGCACCAATACACCGGCCTGCGATCCATCGCCGCGCGGGCGCGTTGCCGGTAGGTGCAGGTTCACCCGCACACCCGGCCCAATCCCGTCAATCCTGCAAATCCTGTCCAAAAAAAAGCCCCCTCCGGGGAGGGGGCCTCAATCCGAGGAGGATGGAACCGGTTGGCTCAGGCGCTCTTGCGCGCGGCGCTGCGGACGGCCGGCTTGACGGCCGCCTGGATGTTGATGCTCGTCTCGAACCACTTGCTCAGCTCGGAGCCGGTCTGCATCGCGTTGTCGACGTTCTGCCGGGCGACGCTGAAGAGCTTTTCGCTGACCTCGGTCATCAGCCGGGACTGGAGTTCGACCAGTTCCTTGACGTCCTTCACGTCGGTGAAATTCTGGGTGTAGCGGGCGCTGTCCTGCAGTGCCTCGTTGATGAGGGTCATCTGCTGCTGCCCGGCGCGCTCCATGGCGCGGGTGGTGATTTCGCCCAGTTCCACAAAGGGCTTCCAGGCGTTCTGGCTCATTTCGGTCATGCGGGAGAACATCTCGTTGTCCATGGGATACCCTCTGCTTTGTGCGTTGCAACAATGTTGCGATGCAATATAGCGGGCCCGGCGCGGGTCTGTCAAGCGCCGCATGGCGTAAATGTCCGGTCCGATGGGGCGGGGCCCGTGGGTCCAGGGGGCTTCAGGCGGGTGTATCCGGGGTGCCGGGAAGGGCGGTTCGGCGCGGGAGCCGAGGCGGGGCTACTTCTCGCTCTTCTTGGGCTGCGCGTCGCCTTCCTTCTTGGGCGTGGAGCGGGCCGGGCCCTGCATTCCGCTCGCGGCCAGGAAGTTCTCCTGCATGGCCTTCCACATGTTGAGGTTGCGTTCGGCCATCTCGGACATCATGCCCAGCGGGGTCTGGGTCACGAGGTCCTGCAGCTGGTTGCGCATGCTGCTCTGCTGCTCGATGAAGAAGCCCAGGCTGCGCTCGAGGTAGCTGCTCATCATCCCCTGGAGGGTGTCGCCGTAGAAGCGGATGAGCTGCTCGAGCAGTTCGGTGGTGAGGATGGGGGTGCCCTGCTCTTCCTGCTCGGTGATGATCTGGAGCAGGATGGTGCGGGTCAGATCCTCCTGCGACCGGGCGTCCACTACCTGGAACTCCACGCGGTCGAGGACCAGCCGCTTGACGTCCTCCAGCGTGATATAGCTGCTGATGGCCGTGTCGTAGAGACGGCGGTTGGGGTATTTTTTAATAATTCTCACATCTGACATGGTCATGCAGTCTGACCGACTAACCTGCGGGCGTCAAGACGTTCGGGGACCGGGGGAGGCGCCCGTCCGCGCCGCCGGGCTGGGACGGGCGCCCGGTGTCCGCATCCTCACGCGGAGGATGGTTCACCGGTTGTCAGAACATGTGCTGGCCGCCGTTGATGGCGAGGTTCGAGCCGGTGATGAACCCCCCTTCCTCGTCCGCCAGGAACGCCACGGTGCGGGCAATCTCCTCGGGCTTGCCGAGGCGTCCCACCGGGATCTGGGCGATGATCTGCTCCCGGACGCTCTCGGGCACCGCCATCACCATGTCGGTGGCGATGTAGCCGGGCGAGATGGTGTTCACCGTCACGCCCTTGCGGGCGACCTCCTGGGCCAGCGCCTTGGTGAAACCGTGCATGCCGGCCTTGGCGGCGGAGTAGTTGGCCTGCCCGAACTGCCCCTTCTGGCCGTTGATGGAGGAGATGTTGACGATGCGCCCGAAACCGCGCTCGGTCATTCCCTCGATGACGTGCCGGGTGACGTTGAATACGCTGTCGAGGTTGGTGCGGATGACCGCTTCCCAGTTCTCCGGGCTCATCTTGCGGAACATGCCGTCGCGGGTGATGCCGGCGTTGTTCACCAGGATGTCCACCGGGCCGAAGCCGGCCTCGACCGCGGCGATCATCGCCTTGCAGGATTCGAAGTCGGCGACGTCGCCGGCCACGACGCCCATTTCGTAGCCCTCGGCCTTGCGCTCCGCCTGCCAATTCTGCGCCTTGTCCTCGCTGCCGGGCATGTGGTTGGCGACCACCGTGCAGCCCGCGTCGGCGAGCGCCTTGCAGATGGCGGTGCCGATGCCGCCGGTGCCGCCGGTTACCAGTGCGATTCTTGCCATCTCGTAGTTCTCCGGTTCAGTTTCTGTTTGACTGCCGATTCGTCGGCGGGGCCGTGGGCCGCCGTCCGCCAGGCGCTTCCCGGCCGGCTCAGCGCTCGATGGCCAGCGCAACGCCCTGGCCGCCACCGATGCAGAGGGTGGCGATGCCCTTTTTGGCGTCGCGCTTGATCATCTCGTGCACCAGGGTGACGAGGATGCGCGCGCCGCTGGCCCCGATGGGGTGGCCGATGGCGATGGCGCCGCCGTTGACGTTCACCTTGGCGCTGTCCCAGCCCATCTCGCGGTTCACGGAGATGGCCTGGGCGGCGAAAGCCTCGTTGGCCTCGATGAGGTCCAGGTCATCCACGGTCCAGCCGGCCTTGTCCAGGGCGCGCTGGCTGGCCGGGATGGGGCCGGTGCCCATGATGGACGGCTCGACGCCGGCGCTGGCGTAGGCGGCGATGCGGGCCATGGGCTCGAGGCCGAGGGCCTTGGCCTTCGCGGCGGACATGAGCAGCACCGCGGCGGCGCCGTCGTTGATGCCCGAGGCGTTGCCGGCGGTGACCGAGCCGGTCTTGCTGAAGGCCGGGCGCAGCCTGGCCAACTGGTCGGCGGTGGTGCCGTGGCGGGGGAATTCGTCCACCTTGAAAATCAGGGGATCGCCCTTGCGCTGGGGGATTTCCACGGGAACGATTTCGTCGTCGAAGCGGCCGGCCTTCTGGGCGGCCTCCGCCTTCTGCTGGGAGGCGGCGGCGAACTCGTCCTGCTCCTCGCGGGTGATGCCCCACCGCTCGACGATGTTCTCGGCGGTGCAGCCCATGTGGTAGCCGTTGAAGGCATCCCACAGGCCGTCGTGGATCATGGTGTCGAGCATCTCCCAGTTGCCCATGCGCTGGCCGTCGCGGGAGCCGTGGAGCACGTGGGGGGCGCGGCTCATGTTCTCCTGGCCGCCGGCGATGATCACGTCGGCGTCCCCGCAGCGGATGGCCTGGGCGGCGAGGTGGAGCGCCTTCAGGCCGCTGCCGCAGACCTTGTTGATGGTCATGGCCGGGACCTGCACCGGCAGTTCGGCCTTGATGGTCGCCTGACGGGCGGGGTTCTGGCCGACGCCGGCGGTCAGGACCTGGCCCAGGATGACCTCGTCGACCTGCTCGGGGGCGACGCCGGTGGTGGCCAGCAGGTGCCTGATGACGGTGGCGCCCAGGTCGCTGGCGGGTATGCCGGCCAGGGAGCCGGCGAACTTGCCCACGGCCGTACGGGCGGCCGCAACGATGACCACGTCTTGCATGGTGTATGACTCCTCTTTCCCATCTGACAGGAGGGCAGGCGGTCTGGAGGCCTGCCGGATTTGAGACTGCTCTGCCGCGCCGGCGGGACAGCGGTCCGCGGGGGGGCGATTCTTCGTTTCACAGAGCCGCTATGCGCCCCGGAATCGGCCCCATCCGTCCTCGCTCGCCCGCCCGGCCCGCTGTGGCGCGACGGGCTCCCGGCGGTCGCGCCCGTTGAATCCTGTGTTCCCGGAACCGCGGACGACAGCCGGTGGCAATCGGGCCGGCGGCGTTTTGGTTGCAGTGCAACATAGTAGCAGGAACAGCCATATGTCAACTACTGGCGGCTGTTACGGATTGTTACGTTTGCGCCGCCCGCCGCCGTGCCATCGGGATGGCGCCTGATGCGCGGGAGACTGCGGCTACAGGATAAGCCGGTCGCCGGGGCGGGGAGGGCGCGCTCAGGCGCGCTGCTGGCGGAACAGCTGCTCCGACTCGGCGGGACGGAGCCAGTAGTGGCCCTGACCCTGGTGGCAGCCGAGCTTCTGGAGCTCGCGTGCCTGGTCCGCCGTTTCCACGCCCTCGGCCACCAGGTCCAGGCCCAGGCCCCGGGCGAGGCCGACGATGGCGCGGACGATGGCCTTGTCCTCGTTGCTTCCCGGCAGTCCATGGACGAAGCCGCTGTCCACCTTGATGATGTCGACGGGAAAGCGCTTCAGGTCGGTGAGCGAGGAGCAGCCGCTGCCGAAGTCGTCGATGGCGATTTTCACGCCCAGCTCGTGAAGTGCCTCCAGGCAGTCGCCGATCTGGGCCATCTGGTTCATCAGGCTCACCTCGGTGAACTCCAGCTGGATTGCGGCGGGTTCCAGCCGGTGGCTGGCGAGCACCGAGCCGATGAGCTCCACCAGCCCATCGTGGCGGCACTGGCGGGTCGAGAGGTTGATGGCCAGGCTGGGAACGGAAACCCCCTCCTGCTGCCAGGCCTTGAACTGCTCGCAGGCGGTCCGGATGACCCATTCCCCGAGCTCGACGATGATCCCGGTCTCCTCGGCCACGGAGATGAACTCCCCGGGCAGCAGCAGCCCCTCCTCGGGGTGATCCCAGCGCAGCAGGGCCTCCATGCCGAGCAGGCGGTTGTCGTCGATATGGTATTTGGGCTGGTAGTGGAGGCGGAACTCGCCCCGTGCGAGGCCGTGGCGCAGCCCGCTTTCGATGTGCAGGCGCCGCAGCGCCGCGGCGCTCATCTCCTGGGTGTAGAACTGGACATTGGCGCGTCCCAGCTCCTTGGCCCGGTACATGGCGATATCGGCGTTCTTCAGCAGGGCGCCCACGGTTTCGCCATCGCGCGGGAAGGTGGCGATGCCGATGCTGCTGGAGATGGTGAGCGCGCTGGCCTCCATCTCGATGTCGCGGGCCATGACCTCGAGGATGTTGTGGGCGACCTGGGCGGCCTCCTGGGGCTGGTTGAGCCCTTCGAGGATGACCGTGAACTCGTCGCCGCCGAGGCGGGCCACGGTGTCGGAACGCCGGACCACCCCCTCGAGCCGGGCGGCGATGGTCTTGAGCAGCCGGTCGCCGGCGTCATGCCCCAGGCTGTCGTTGATGAGCTTGAACCGGTCCAGGTCCATGAACATCACGGCCAGGCTCTGGTTGCTGCGCCGGGCGCGCATGATGGCCTGCTCCAGGCGATCCATGAGCAGGTGCCGGTTGGGCAGGCCCGTGAGGGGGTCGTGGTAGGCCAGGTGCAGCATGCGCTGCTCCGCCTGGCTGTTGAAGAGCATGCGCCGCACCCGCTGCTTCAGGACGGACATGTTGACCGGCTTGGTGATGTAGTCGAAGGCGCCGACCGAGAAGGCGCGCTCGATGGACTGCTCGTCGTCCAGGCCGGTGAGCATCAGCACGGGCACCCGCCGCGCCCAGTCCCGTGTCTGCAGCTCGGAGCAGGCGGCGAAGCCGTCCTTGCCCGGCATGATGGCGTCCAGCAGCACCAGGTCGGGATGGTTGATCTCGCAGACCCGCAGGGCCTCCTCGCCATCGGATGCCTCGAGGACGAGGTAGCCCTCGTTCTCCAGCACTCGCCGCAGCAGGAGACGGAAGGCGGCGTCGTCGTCGGCGAGTACGACGGTGATGGCTTGTCCACCGACTTCTGGTTTCATGGCAGGGTGTTTCGCATTGATAAGGCAGCGATTTTTTAGTTGCAGATTAGAGCTTAAGGGACCGGCTGGCAAGCGTTGCGCGGGCATGCGATTAAGGCGGCGGCGGGATCCTGATAGACTAATCGCCCACGGGAAATGGGGTTGTGGAGCCGGGGCGCCGACAGCCGGCCGCCAGCGCCCCGATGCCGGAGGCGGGCTGCCGCGGCACCGATTGACCGAGACCGTTTCACGAGACAGCAGGAGTTATCTGTGCACCTTCACGAGGTAGAGACCATCGGCCGGGACGCGCTCGCCGATCTCCAGGTCGGGGCGTTGCGGGCCACGCTGGAGCGGGCGCGGCGGTCGCCGTTCTATGGACGCCGCCTGGCCGAGTCCGGGATCGGCCCGCAGGATATCCGGACCCCCGGGGATATCCGCAAGCTTCCGCTGACGACGAAGGATGACCTGCGGGCCGAGTACCCCTTCGGCCTGGTGGCCTGCCCCCGGGAGGAACTGGTCCGGCTGCATGCTTCCAGCGGTACCACCGGTGCCTCCACGGTGGTCTTCCATGACCGCCAGGATCTCGACAACTGGTCTGACCTGGTGGCCCGCTGCATGTACATGGTGGGCATGCGCCCCGGTGACGTGTTCCAGAACATGACCGCCTACGGGCTGTTCACCGGCGGGCTCGGCATGCACTACGGCGCCGAGCGGCTCGGCTGCCTCACGGTGCCCGCCGGACCCGGCAACACCCTGCGCCAGGTCAAGCTCATCCGCGACTTCGGTGTGACGGCGCTGCATATCATTCCCTCCTATGCCCTGCATTTCGCCGGCTGGCTCGAGCGCGAGGGCATCGAGCCGGGGGATCTGACCCCGCGCATCGCGCTCATCGGCGCCGAGCCCCACACCGGGGAGGCGCGGAGCCGCATCGAGAGCCTGCTCGAGCTGAAGGCGTACAACTCCTACGGCCTGTCGGAGATGAACGGCCCCGGGGTGGCGTTCGAGTGCCCGGAGCAGCAGGGGATGCACCTGTGGGAGGACGCCTTCCTGATGGAGGTGATCGACCCCGAAACCCTGGAGCCGGTGCCTGACGGCGAGCCCGGCGAACTGGTGCTTACCACCCTCCGGCGCAGCGCCATGCCCATCCTGCGTTATCGCACCAAGGACATCACCCGCATCCTGCCGGGCGAGTGCGCCTGCGGCCGGACCCACCGCCGCATCGACCGCATCACCGGCCGCAGCGACGACATGTTCATCATCAAGGGCGTGAACATCTACCCCATGCAGATAGAGCGGGTATTGCTGGGCATCCCCGAAGTGGGGCAGAACTACCTCATCATCCTGGACCGGGAACAGGATATCGACCAGTTGCGGGTGAAGGTCGAGATCAAGGCGGAGCACTACCGTGACGACCCCGCCGCCATGGCCGCCCTGCACCGGCACATCATCCACCGCCTGCGCGACGAGCTGCTGGTCACCCCGGGCCTCGACCTCATGCCGCCCCGCAGCCTCCCCGAGGCCCAGGGCAAGGCCCAGCGGGTCGAGGACCTGCGGCCGCGGGGCTGATACAGGTACATCGGATCACTGCGAAGGACACGTAAGTAACGAGTACGCCACGGAGACACGGAGTGCGTGGAGAAAATCAGTGGAGGGGATCGCGCCCGCTGGTTGGACAAGCGGGTTTGCCGGTGGAACTGCCCACGGAATTCCCATCCTCCGTGTCTCCGTGGTGAACTGAATTCAGATTTCCGGGCCCGTACACCTTCACCCGCGGCTGGCCGGTGAGACATCCACATGACTGAAAAGACCAAGAAGATCGACAAGGCCTATATCGACTCCCTGCGCCGGGACATCGTCTTCAGCGACACCCTGCGGGGGCAGCCGCTGACGTTCCATACGACCTGGGGCCTGTTCTCGCCGCGCGCCGTGGACGACGGCTCGCGGCTGCTGCTGGATCACGTAGAGGTCAACGAGGGGGACGACTGCCTCGACGTGGGCTGCGGCTACGGCGTGCTGGGGCTGACCCTGGCGCGCCTGGCCCCGCGGGGAAGCACCTGCCTGGTGGACAAGGACTTCGTGGCGGTGGACTACAGCGCCCGCAACGCGCGGGTCAACGGCATCGGCAACTGCGAGGCTTTTCTCAGCAACGGTTTCAGCGCCGTGGGCGGGCGCCGCTTCGATCTCATCGTCTCCAACCTGCCGGCCAAGGTGGGCAAGGAGATGCTCTACCTCTACCTCTACGATGCGCTGGCCCACCTCCGCATCGGCGGGCGCTTCTACGTGGTCACCATCTCGGGGCTGCGCCGCTTCATCGAGCGCGGCTTCAAGGAAGTGTTCGGCAACTACGACAAGGTCAAGCAGGGCAGGGACTACACGGTGGCGCTGGCGGTGCGGGAGTAGGCAGCACGCCGCCGGGAGGCGCTTCTGCGGCCGAGCCGCCATTCGGCGAGGGGGCTCGCCTCCTACGGATCGCCATCCCCGGTGGCGGCCGCAGCCTGTAGGGGGCCAGCCCCTGGCCGATGCGGCATGAGCAGGGCCGCCATTCGGCGAGGGGGCTCGCCTCCTGCGGGAACTCTCCCCGGCGGCTGCCGCAGCCCGTAGGAGGCCAGCCCCTGGCCGATGCGGCGTGAGCAGGGCCCCATTCGGCGAGGGGGCTCGCCTCCTACGGAATTCTCCCCGGCGGCTGCCGCAGCCTGTAGGAGGCCAGCCCCTGGCCGATGCGGTGTGAGCAGGGCCGCCGTTCGGCGAGGGGGCTCGCCTCCTACGGATCGCCACCGGCGGTAGGCCGCAGCCTGTAGGAGGCCAGCCCCTGGCCGATGCGGCGTAAGCAGGGCCGCCGTTCGGCGAGGGGGCTCGCCTCCTACGGATCGCCACCGGCGGCGGCCGCAGCCTGTAGGAGGCCGGCCTCTGGCCGATGCGGTGTGAGCAGGGCCGCCATTCGGCGAGGGGGCTCGCCTCCTGCGGGAACTCTCCCCGGCGGCTGCCGCAGCCTGTAGGAGGCCAGCCCCTGGCCGATGCGGCATGAGCAGGGCCGCCATTCGGCGAGGGGGCTCGCCTCCTACGGGAACTCTCCCCGGCGGCGGCCGCAGCCTGTAGGAGGCCAGCCTCTCGCCGATGGGACGCGGGCCGAGAGCCTCCCTCAAATCCCGCCAATCCTGAAATCCGGTCTTACGCACCAAGATCCCACAGCCATGCCGCGCCGCGGACCCCGCTGGAGTCGCCGTGCGCTGGCGGCA
>JAQVKR010000368.1 GCA_028694565.1 Gammaproteobacteria bacterium
GCTGGCCGCGGCCGGACGCTTCATCGCCGAGTACACCCGCCGCGCCCCGCCGGCCAAGCCCCTGCGCGCACCGGCGGACATCACCGACAAGGTGGCCGGCCTCTACCTGTTCGTCTGCCAGGACTGCAACCTGCGCTGCAGCTACTGCTACGGTGACGAGGGGGAGTACGGCAACCGCTGCAACATGAGCGAGGAGACCCTGGAGCAGACCTTCGCCACCTTCTACGGCGAGCGCGACGGCAAGCACTTCCTCACCTTCTTCGGCGGCGAGCCGCTGATGAACTTCCCCCTCATGCGCCGCACCGCCGAGCTCTGCGGCGCGCACCGGGAGACGGGCCGGGCCGACGTGTCGCTGGGCATCGTCACCAACGGCACCATCTACAACGAGAAGATCCGCGGCTTCTTCCGCGATCACATCGACAACGTCACCTTCAGCCTCGACGGCCCGGCGGAGATCAACGACGGCCAGCGCCTGAGCAAGTCCGGCCACAGCGTCCATGCCGCCGCCGAGCGCAACATCCGCAGCCTTACCAAGGACGGGCGCTTCAACTGGGCCTTCCGCAGCATCGTCACCAGCCGCAGCTACGACCGGGTGGAGGAGATCTTCGACCACCTGGACGCCTTCGGCTCCGGGGGCATCGGCCTGGTGGACGTGGACGTGCCTCCCGGCCACCCCCTGCATGTGGACGACGCCCAGTACCGCGAGTTCCTGGCGCAGATCGTGGAGGTCAACCGCAAGGGGCTGAAGAGCTTCCTCGAGGGCGATCAGGCGGTGGCCTTCGAGTATCCCTTCTACATCCTCTTCTACCTCATCTCCCGCAGCCACGCCCTCTACCACTGCAACGCCGGCAGCAACCTGCTGGCGGTGACCGCCGAGGGCGACGTCTATCCCTGCCACCGCTTCGTGGGGGAGGAGTCCTTCCGCATGGGCAGCGTGGCCGATCCGGAGCTCACCCGGCGGCCGCAGTACCGGGAGCTGCGCCAGCGCTTCATCGACCTGACCGTGGACGACCGGCCCGCCTGCCGCGACTGCTGGGCCCGCTACCTCTGCGGCGGGGCCTGCGTGAAGCACGCCTGGTCCCAGCACGGCGACCTGGCCGCGCCCGTGGAGCGCCACTGCCTCTACATCAGGACGGTGGTGGAGGCGCTGCTGCCGGAGCTGGCCGCGGTGATGGCCGACCCGGCCCGGCGCGACGCCCTGAAGGAGCGGCTGGCGGGGGCCATCTCCCACCGCTACGGGACCACCACCTGGCCGGAGGCGAGCGGTGCTGAGTCAGGCGCACATCATCCGCGGTGAGGGGGAGGACGTCCTCTTCTTTCCCGCCACCTTCTCCCTGTACCGGCTCCCTCCGGGGCTGCGGCCGCCGCTGAGCGCGTCCGATCTCGGCCCCGGGGGGGCGGCGCTGCTGGCGGCGGAGGCGGAACGCCATGCGCGGCTGCGCCCGGCGCCGCCGCTGCCCGCGGCGCCCACCAGCCTGTGCCTGTACGTGGCCCAGGACTGCAACCTCGCCTGCAGCTACTGCTACAACGACGGCGGCAGGGCGGCGGGGAGCGCGCAGCGCATGAGCACGGCGGTGGCGGAGGCGGCCCTGCGCCGCTTCTTCACCGAGCCCGGCGAGCGCTATGCGGTGAGCTTCTACGGCGGCGAACCGCTGCTCAACCGCGCGGTGGTGGAGCGGACGGTGGCCTTCGGCGAGCGGCTGGCCGCCGAGCGCGGCTTCCATATCGCCTTCCACATGACCACCAACGGCACCCTGGTCGATGCCCGGGCGCTGGCGCTGCTGGCCCGCTTCGCCACCATCACCGTCAGCCTCGACGGGCCGCAGGCGGTGCACGACCGCCACCGCCGTAGCCGCGGCGGCAGTGGCAGCTATAAGCGGGCGGCGGCGGCCCTGCGCGCCCTGCGCGCCCTCGGGGGGCCGCGGGTCACCATCAAGGGAACCCTCACGGCGAGCGGGGCCGCCCGGTACGGCAAAACCGTCGCCCACCTCAACGGGCTCGGGGCGGACGCGGTGGGGCTGACCCCGGTCTTCGCCGCGCCGGGCCACCCGGCGCGGCTGGACGAGGACGCCCATGAGGCCTATGTGGAAGCCTATCTCGCCGCCCACTGCGACCCGGAGCGGGCCCTGGAGGAGCCGGCGGTCCACGGCGAGGCCCTGGGACTGATGGGGCGCATCCTGCGCCGCCAGCGGGTGCACCGCCACTGCCATGCGGGCCGTGATCTCGCCGTGGCCGCCGACGGCACCCTCTACGCCTGCCACGGACTGGCGGGCGAGGGCGCCTTCCGCATGGGCCGGGTGGGGGAGGCCGCGCCGTCGGCCGAGTTCAGCGGGGTGGCGGCGCGGTTCGCCGCCCTGGGGGTGGATGCCGCCGAGCCCTGCCGCGGCTGCTTCGCCCGCTACCTCTGCGGCGGCGGCTGCTATGCCCACGGCCACTTCCTCCACGGCGATCCGGCGCAACCCGATCCCCGCCACTGCGACCTGGAGCGCCGGCGGCTGGAGCACGTGCTCCGGGGCCTTGCCGCCATCCTGCGGGACCCCGGGCGCCGGACCCGGCTCAAGTCCCTCCTCGCCGGGGAGGGCTGAGCGTGCCCGGTGCCGCCACGAAGCCCGCCCGCCTCGCCAACGTCACCCTGCTGGTGGCCCAGGCCTGCAACCTGCGCTGTCGCTACTGCTATGCGGACGGCGGGAGCTATGGCGCTCCCGCGCAGCGCATGGCGGCAACGACCCTGAAGCGCGCCCTGGAGCGGCTGCTGCCCATGGCCGGCCCGCGCCTCACCCTCTCCTTCTTCGGTGGCGAGCCGCTGCTCAATCTGCCGCTGCTGGAGGCGGCGGTGCTGCTGGGACGGCGCCTCGAGGAGGCGACCGGGGTGGAGCTGCGCTTCGCGCTCACCACCAACGGCACGCTGCTGGAGGGGCGGGCGCTGGAGTTCGTCACCCGCCACGTGGACTTCCTGGCGGTCAGCCTGGATGGCGAGGCGGCGGTCACTGACCAGGCCCGGCGCTTCCGCCGCGGCGGGGACAGTGTCCACGCCAGCGTCACGGCCGGCCTCGCGCGCCTGCGGGCGGCCGGCGTCCCGTTCGGGCTGCGCGCCACGGTGACTCCCGAGAGCGCTCCATGGCTGGCCGAGAGCGCCGAGCACCTGGCGGGTCTCGGACCGGTCTCCCTGCGCCTGGTGCCCGACTTCGGCGCCACCCCCTGGCCGGAGCCGGCCCTGGCCGCCCTGGTGGCGGGATTCGACACCCTCCACCGCGAGGCGCTGGCCCGCGCCCTCGCCGGCCATGCCCCCCTCGGCGGCGAGGCCCTCTATCCGCTGCTCGCCCACCGCGTGCGCGGCGCGGTGCGCGACCGCCCCTGCGCCGCCGGGGAGGCGGTGGTGGCGGTGGCCGCCGACGGCGCCGTCTACCCCTGCGACCATTTCGTGGGCAACGCGGCGTTCCGCATGGGCTGCGTCCACGATGGGGACTTTCCGGGACCCGAATTCGCCCGGGTG
>JAQVKR010000369.1 GCA_028694565.1 Gammaproteobacteria bacterium
AGCAGCCGGCAGTCGCCGTCGCCGGGTTCCGACTCCAGCGCCTCGCCGCGCCGGAGGAGCCGCCAGTCGAAGGTGTCGAGCCAGTACCGCGTGACGCCGTGGGCGGGGAGGGCGCGAAAGCCCAGCGCACCGGCCAGCAGCCGGGTCGCGGGCTTCACCGGGCCGGACAAGGAGAACTGCAGCAGGTCGACGGTCATCTGGGCCCTGCCATGGGCGTCATTCCAGGCAACATGTGCGTCATCAGTCTACCAGCTACAATCGGCGGGTGTGTTACAGGGAGTCCGGCCTCCCGCCGCCGGCCGCCCGCCGCCCCGCGGAGGGTGCCGGGGGGCGCGGGGGGCGACGGAGGCAATGTCCGCGCGGGCCGGGCGATGGGCGGCTGGAGAAGGGAGCTCGAGTGGCTGAAATCATGGGATTGCTGGTTCTGCTGGTGCTGTCGGGGCTGTTCTCGGGCTCGGAGACGGCCCTGGTGTCACTGTCGCTGGCGCGCACCGAGGCCCTCATGAAGGAGGGGCGCCGCGGCGCGCAGGCGCTCTACCGCCTCAAGCACAATCCCAGCCGCATGCTCATCACCATCCTCATCGGCAACAACGTGGTCAATATCGGCGCCTCCGCCCTGGCCACGGTCCTGGCCACGGAACGTCTCGGGCACCTCGGTCCGGGGGTGGCGGTCGGGGTGCTCACGGTGCTCATCCTCATGTTCGGCGAGATCACCCCCAAGAGCCTGGCCACCCGCTACGCCGAGCGGATCTCGCTGGCGGCGGCGCCGCTGATGCTGGCGATCATGCGCCTGTGCTGGCCGCTGGTGCGGGTGTTCGAGCTCTTCACCTCCTGGGTGCACCGGCGCACCGCGCTGGGGACGGAGCCGACGATCACCGAATCGGAGCTGATCCACATGCTCGAGCACGGCACCGCGGAGGGCACCATCCAGTACCGGGAGCGGGAGATCATCGAGCGGGTCTTCGCCTTCAACGATCTGAAGGTGGCCGATGTGATGACGCCGCGGCGGCGCATCTTCAGCCTCGCCGCGGATCAGAGCCTGGAGGCGGCCCTGCCGGAGATTCTCGGGGCCTCCTTCTCGCGCATTCCCGTCTACGACAATGCGCCGGAGGAGATCTGCGGCGTTCTCTACCTGCGCGATGTCCTCGCCGCCGTGGCCGGCCGGCGGATGCTTGTCACCCTGCGCTCGCTGGCGCGGAACCCCCTGGCGGTGCCGCCCACGCTCGGGATCGACCAGCTGTTCACCACCCTCAGCACCGAGCAGCGCCACCTGGCGCTGGTGGTGGACGAGCTGGGCACCCTGGAAGGACTGGTGAGCCTCGAGGACCTGGTGGAGGAGCTGGTGGGGGAGATCTACGACGAGAGCGATCGGGCCCCCACCCGCCTCCTGCAGCTGGGTCCGGAGACGGTGGTGGCCGATGGCACCGCCGAGCTGCGGGAGCTGGAACGCTTCTTCGGACGGGATCTCCCGGGCAAGCCGACCGACACCATCAGCTACTGGATCCTGGCCCATACCGGGCGCATCCCGGAAACCGGCGAGGAGATCATGCTGGACGGGCTCCAGGTGCGGGTGGAAAAGGCCTCGCCCCGGCGCATCCACCGGCTGCGCATCAGCGGCGGGCGCAGCGTGGCCGGGTGACGGCCTCCATCGCGCCCGGTCCATATCCCGCGGAAAACCGTTTTCCGGCCACCCGTCACTCCTCCCCCTCGTCATCCTCCTCGGCGACGACGGTCTTGGAGAGCCGCTTGGCGAAGTAGTAGATGCGCTTGAGCTTCTCGATCACATCCACCTCCATGCGGTAGGCCGGCAGGCGGTTGGGCTCCGTCGCCACCAGCCGGTGCACTTCATGCCGGGACGCGGAGCTCACCAGCCGGTTGAATTCGCGCTTGCGGGCGATCACCGCGGCGGCCGCCTCGGGATCCCGATCGGCCACCGCGCGCAGGGCGGTGGCCACCGTGTCCGCCACCACCGCGTGCAGCCCGGTCAGCACCTCCTGGGTGGCGCGGCTGATGTGCAGTCCCACCTGCAGGCGTTTTTCCCCCAGGGCCACCAGGTCGGTCTCGATCACATCGCCGATGTTCTCGAGATCGTTGGCCGCCTCCATCAGGTGCATGAAGTCGCGGGTCTGGTCGTTGGTGAGGGAGTGCTTGCTGATCTGCCCCAGGTAGGTGACGACGGCGCCGTGGAGGGTGTCCACCGCGTCGTCCATGCCCGCCACCCGGCGCAGGGAGGCGCGGCTGCCGGTGAGCAGCGCCGGCAGCATCTGGTCCAGCATCGTCTGGACGTGCTTGCCCATGTGGCCGATTTCCAGCCGGACCCCGTCGAGCGCCAGGGAGGGGGTGGAGAGCAGTTCGCTGTCGAGATAGCGGGCGCGCACCACTTCCTCCTCCTGCAGCGGCCGGTCGGGCACCACCCACTCGCAGAACCGGGCGAAGAAGCTGGCCGCGGGCAGGAACAGCAGCGCCAGGCCGACATTGAACAGCGTGTGGGCATTGGCGATCTGGCGGGGTGTTTCGGCGGCCAGGCGCTCCAGGCCCGCGAGATCCTCCGCCGCCGGCGAGACGGCGCGCACCAGCTGCGCCAGCTCCGGGATGAAGCCGACGATCAGCGCCACCCCCGCCACCTTGAAGGTGACGTGGGCCACCGCCACCCGCACCGCTTCGCGGGGTTTGCCGATGGCGGCGAGGCCGGCGGTCACGCAGGTGCCGATGTTGGCGCCCAGGGCCAGGGCGATGCCCGCCTCGAGGCTCACGAGCCCCTGGCTGGCCATGGCGATCACCACGCCCATGGTGGCGGCGGAGGCCTGCACCAGTCCGGTGAAGACCGTCCCGGCGAGAATGCCGTACAGGGGGTGCGAGAAGCCCTGCATCAGGCTGACGAAGGGCTCGTAGTCGCGCAGCGGGCGCATGCCGTCGCTCATCAGCCCCATGCCGAAGAAGATGAGCCCGAGCCCCATGATGAGCTGGCCGTACTGGCGCAATGCCTCCACGCGGCCGGCGAAATTCATCAGGAAGCCCGCCGCCACCAGCAGCAGGGCGTAGCGGGTGACCTTGAAGGCCACGATCTGGGCGGTGATGGTGGTGCCGATGTCCGCGCCGAGGATGACGCCCACGGCCTGGGACAGCGACATCAGCCCGGCGGAGACGAACCCCACCAGCATCACCGTGGTGACCGAGGAGGACTGGATGACGGCGGTGATGGCCGCGCCGGTGAACAGTCCCATCACCCGGTTGCCGGTGAGCCGTGCCAGCAGCACCTTGAGGCCGTCGCCGGCCACCGCCTTGAGCGCCTCGGCCATCTGCTCCATGCCGAACAGGAACAGGGCCAGGCCGCCCAGCAGCTGCATGCTCATCTGCCACCAGTCCAGGCTCGCCTCCGTGGCCGCGCCCAGGGCCGGTGACGCGGCGATTGCCAGCAGGAGCGCCGCGAGGGCTTCAGGTTTCCGCATCCGTGCCTTCCGGGGCTTCTTCGGCGGGGGCTG
>JAQVKR010000370.1 GCA_028694565.1 Gammaproteobacteria bacterium
AGGGCGCCCAGCCCTCCGACCGGGTGAACAGCCTGCTGAAGCAGGCCGGCGCCTGAGGTGCGGGCGGCGGCGGCTTGCGGCCGCCGCGACAGTGCAATGGGCGGGGACGCGACTGACCTGTTGGTGATGGGCCGCGTTTCCGGCGTGTTCGGAGTCCGCGGCTGGGTCAAGGTCTGGTCCTACAGCGACCCGCGGGAGAACCTGCTCGAGTATCCGGTCTGGCGGTTGCGCTTGGCCGGCGGCTGGCGGCCGGTGCGGGTGCTGGAGGGCAGGGCGCACGGCAAGGCCCTCGTCGCCCGGCTGGAAGGTTGCGGGGACCGGGAGGCGGCCCGCGCGCTGATCGGCGCGGACATCGCGGTCCGGCGCGAGGAGCTGCCGCTCCTGCCCCCGGGCGAGTACTACTGGGGCGAGCTCGAGGGGCTGCGGGTGGAGACCCTCGAGGGCCGGGCGCTCGGCGTGGTCGACCACCTCATCGAGACCGGCGCCAACGATGTGCTGGTGGTGCGGGGAGAGCGGGAACGCCTCATTCCCTACCTGCCGGGCGAGGTGGTCCGCGAGGTGGACCTGGAGCAGGGGACCCTGCGCGTGGACTGGGACCCGGAGTTCTGAGCCGGGCCGCCGTGGAAATGACGCGCGCGCAGGGGGATGCGGTGCCCGAGCCGGCCTTCCGGGCCGGGGTGGTGACCCTGTTTCCGGAGATGTTCGACGCCATAACCGTCCACGGCATTACCGGCCGGGCGGTGAAGCGGGGATTGCTGGAGCTGATGTTCAGCAATCCGCGGGATTTCACCCGCGACCGCCACCGGACCGTGGACGATCGTCCCTACGGCGGCGGACCGGGCATGGTGATGATGGTGGAGCCGCTGCGGGCGGCCATCGCCGCGGCGCGCTCGGCGGTGGGGGCCGAGGCCAGGGTGGCCTACCTCTCGCCCCAGGGACGGCCGCTGGACCAGCGCGGCGTGGAAGAGCTCGCCGGGCGCGGACGGCTGGTCCTCGTCGCCGGGCGCTACGAGGGTGTCGACGAGCGGCTGATCGAGTCCGAGGTGGACGAGGAGTGGTCCGTCGGCGACTACGTGCTGAGCGGCGGCGAGCTGGGGGCGATGGTGATGCTGGATGCGATCACCCGTCTTCTGCCCGGAGCGCTGGGGCATCAGGATTCCGCGCGGCAGGACTCCTTCGCCGCCGGGCTGCTGGACTGCCCGCACTACACGCGCCCGGAGGAGCTGGACGGACGCCGGGTGCCGGAGGTGCTGCTGTCGGGAAACCACGCCGCCATCGAGCGCTGGCGGCTCAAGCAGGCCCTGGGACGGACCTGGGAGCGGCGTCCGGATCTGCTCGCGCGGCTGGAGCTGGACGCGCGGCAGCGCGCCCTGCTGGAGGAGTACCGGCGCGAGCGCGAGGGACGGGACGAGGAACGGTAAAGGGTGGAGGAGCCGCTGGCCAATCCGGCTGCAAGGGCAGCCGGATTGGCCAGCGGTTCCCGGATACGGGTGGGTCGGTGCCTGTTCAGCGGGACGCGACCGCCGGGATTCACATACAGGGCGGGGCCGTCGCAGGCAGCCGAGAGCAAGTTATCAGGAGCAAGCCATGAGCAACATCATCGACCAGATCAACGCCGAGCAGATGAATAAGGATGTGCCGGAGTTCGCGCCCGGCGACACCGTGGTGGTGCAGGTGAAGGTCACCGAGGGCAACCGCGAGCGTCTGCAGGCCTTCGAGGGCGTGGTCATCGCCAAGCGCAACCGCGGGCTCGACTCCTCCTTCACCGTGCGCAAGATCTCCCATGGCGAGGGCGTGGAGCGCGTCTTCCCCGTGTACAGCCCGCTGGTGGACTCCATCGCCGTGAAGCGCCGCGGCGACGTCCGCCGGGCCAAGCTGTACTACCTGCGCGAGCTGCGCGGCAAGGCGGCCCGCATCAAGGAGAAGCTCTAACCCGCGGACGAACCGTCCTTCCGGGACGGTTCGTCAGCCAACGCAGAGCGGGCGCCCGGCAACGGGCGCCCGCTCTGCGTTGGGGTTCCCGCCGCCCGGCGGCGATCCGCCTCGCCAAGGGCGTGACAATCGGGCAGACTCCCGGAGACAGGAGATTCGCCGACCCGGGTATCGCCATGGCCAAGACCGGCTTCCACCATCCCGATCCATCCCTTTTCGACGCGGTGATCGAGACACCGATCGGTCCGCTGGGAATCCGGCTGCAGGAAGGGCGGCTGGCCACGGTGGCGTTTCTCGATCCGGAGCGGGCAACCCCCCGTGCCGGCAGCGCCGGGGCCGCGGCCGTGGCCCGGATGCTGGACCGGTACTTCGCCGATCCCCGCCAGCCGCTCCGGCTGCCGCTGGCTCCCGCCTCCACCCCCTTCCAATCCCGGGTCCGGGATGCCCTGCTCGCCATTCCGCCGGGCGAGACCCGCAGCTACGGACAGCTCGCCGCGGCGCTGGGCAGCGGCGCCCGGGCCGTGGCCGGCGCCTGCCGCGCCAATCCGCTGCCCATCGTGGTGCCCTGCCATCGCGTGGTGGCGGCGGCCGGTCCGGGCGGCTATGCCGGTGCCCGCGGCGGCCGGCCACTGCAGGTGAAGCAATGGTTGCTGCGTCATGAGCATCGCCGCTGACCGCCGCCTGCCGGAGGACGAGCGCCGGCTGCTGGAGGCGTTTCTGGATGCGCTGTGGATGGAGCAGGGGCTGTCCGCGAACACGCTGGCGGCCTACCGGGCCGATCTGGGGGCGCTGGGGCTGTGGCTGGCGGACCGTGACCGCAGCCTGGCCGGCGCGGGCCGCGAGGATCTGATGGATTTCCTGGCCGCGCGGGTGAACGGCGGCGCCCGGCCCCGCTCCACGGCCCGGCTGCTCTCCAGCCTGCGGCGCTTCTACCGCCACCTGGCCCGGGAGGGGCGCATTCCCGAGGACCCCACCCTGCGCATCGACGCGCCGCGCACCGGCAGGCCGCTGCCGAAGACGCTCACCGAGGAGGAGGTGGAGGCGCTGCTGGCCGCGCCGCCCCTGGACACGGTGCTGGGCCTGCGCGACCGGACCATGCTGGAGGTCCTCTATGCCTGCGGGCTGCGGGTCTCGGAGCTGGTGGGGCTGCAGCTGGGGCAGGTCAACCTGCGCCAGGGCGTGGTGCGGATTACCGGCAAGGGCGGCAAGGAGCGGCTGGTGCCCCTGGGGGAGGAGGCGCTGGCCTGGCTCGAGCGCTACCTGCGCGAGGCGCGTCCGCAGCTGCTGCAGGGGCGGCCCGGCTCGGCGCTGTTTCCGACCGGCCGCGGGACGACCATGACCCGCCAGGCCTTCTGGTACCTGATCAAGCGCTATGCGCTGTCCGCGGGCATCGCCAAGCCGCTCTCGCCCCACACCCTGCGCCACGCCTTCGCCACCCACCTCATCAATCATGGCGCGGACCTGCGCGTGGTGCAGCTGCTGCTGGGGCACAGCGATCTCTCCACCACCCAGATCTACACC
>JAQVKR010000371.1 GCA_028694565.1 Gammaproteobacteria bacterium
GGCGTCGGCCTCGACCGTGGCCTCACGGTAGCGCTCCATCTGGGCCCGGGCCTTGTCGCGGATTGCGGCGAGCTGCTTTTCCGCGGCGAGGCGCAGCCGCTCCAGATCGCGGGCGGAACCGCCATCGCCGGCGCTCTCCCCGCCGGGGCGGGCGCCGATGCCCGGCAGCTCGATGACCTCCGCCGTGCCGCTCCCTCCGGAGCCGGCGGCGGACCGGGCGCGCACGGGCTGGTGGGCGCCGTACTCAAGACGGGCCTGGTCCACGGCGGTCAGCCCTCCGCCCAGGACCCGGCATTCGAGGCCCTGTTCGCTGAGCAGGAACGCCGCGGCCGCGGCCCGCTGGCCGGTGTCGGAACAGACGATGTAGCTGCGTCCGGTGTTGAACTGGGGCAGCGCCTCGCGCAGGTCGGCGAGGCTGAGGTTGATGCTGCCGGGGAGGTGGCCTTCCAGGAACTCCTCGGAGCTGCGCACGTCGAGCCAGACCGCCTTGCCCGCGTCCACCAGGGCGCTGGCCGAGTCGAAGTTGATCTGGTCCACCAGGGGCGACTTCATCAGCTCGAGGAAGTCATCCTTGGACAGGCGCATGAGGATGCCTTCGCTCAGCATGGTGACCGTGGCGTTGCGCCGGGTGCTCGAGAGCAGGGCATCCTCGCCGAAGCTGTCGCCGCTGCCGAGCTCGGCCAGCGTCATCGGCCTGCCGTCGGGTCCCTGGCGCGAGACGCTGCAGCGGCCCTGGTTGATGATGTAGTAGTAGTCGCCCTCGTCGCCCTCCCGGACCACCACGTGGCCGGCCTCGACCGGCTCGGCCTCCATGCGCATGAGCATGCGCTGGATGTTGGCCGCCGGAATGCGCAGGAAGGCCTTGGACTGGAGCATGCGCGTCATCCAGTCCTCGTCGTCCTCGTCGCTGCCCAGCTCCGAGACCTCGTAGCCCCCGGCGCTCTCGCCGGTGAGCAGAACGTCGAGGAGGGTGGTGTCCATGTGCGCGATGAGCGCGGGGGCGAGGGTTTCGCCCGTATGGGGCCGGGGCTGCTGGTTGGACAGGGCGTGGTGGGCCAGCTCGCTGCCGGCCTCCACCTGCGCGGTCATGTTGCCGCGGGTGGAAAGGCCGACCGCCCCTTCGAGCAGGTAGATGGTCCGGTGATCCCGGGTTCCCTCGCGGAACAGGACCCGTCCCTGCGGCACGCGCTCGAGCACGAACCTGGCGGCGATCCTCTCCAGCCGGTCCATGGACATGCCCCCGAAGGGTATCAGCCCCTTCAGGGTTTCGATGTCGATGTGGTTGACTTCAGCCATGCCTCTCCCGGGCGGCGCTATCTGTCTCGTTTCTGCCCTGCCGGACCGCGCGCCGCGGCCGGGCGCCAGGCCGCGCGCCGGAGCGGCTGGGGCCGGGACGCCGGTCCATTCCTGGGGCAAAGTCCCGGACACCTCGGCTATTTATAGCGCACCAGGTGGGGGGTAACCATCATCCTCCGTCACAGAACGCGACCTCGGCGAACCGCAGGCGGGCGAGTTAGGAGGTACAATGCAAGCGTTCCGCGCATCCCGTCCGCGGTCGCGCGAGCGCCAATCGACCTGCCCCGGCAGGATAGCCGAGAATACCGAGGAGACCAGTTCATGACACGCCTCCGGGCCCTGATTTTCGACGTGGACGGCACGCTGGCCGATACCGAGCGCGACGGCCATCGCGTGGCCTTCAACCGCGCCTTCGCCGAGGCCGGGCTGGACTGGGACTGGGACGTGCCCCTGTATGGCGAGTTGCTGGAGGTGACCGGCGGGCGTGAGCGGATTCTCTACTACCTGGACCGGTTCCGCCCCGATTTCCCGCGCCCGGCGGACCTCGACGGCTTCATCCGGGGCCTGCACCGGGCCAAGACCCGCATCTACACCGATCTCCTCGGCGGCGGCCGGATCCCGTTGCGGCCGGGCGTGGAGCGGCTGCTGCGCGCCGCCCGGGCGGCGGGGCTGCGGCTGGGAATCGCCACCACCACCACCCCGGTGAACGTGCTGGCGCTGCTGGAGAACACCCTCGGGCCGGAGAGCCCGGCCTGGTTCGACGTCATCGCCGCGGGCGAGATGGTGCCGGCCAAGAAGCCGGCGCCGGATATCTACGTCTACGCCCTCGACGCCCTGGGTCTCTCCGCCGCCGAGTGCCTGGCCTTCGAGGACTCCCGCAACGGCCTGCTGGCCGCCCGGGCGGTGGGGCTGCCCACCCTGGTGACCATCAATGCCTATACCCGCGACCATGACTTCACCGGGGCGAGCCTGGTCGTCGACGAGCTGGGCGAGCCGGGGCGCCCCTTCACGGTGCTCCAGGGCGAGGCCGGTGCGGCGCGCTGGGTGGATCTCGACCTGCTCGCGGAGGTGCACCGCCGTGCCCGCGCCTGAAGCCCGTTTCCGCATCGCCCCGCGCATGGCGGAGATCCAGCCCTTCTACGTGATGGAGCTGCTCACCCGCGCCAAGGCGCTGGAGGCCGCCGGCCGGGACATCGTGCACATGGAGGTGGGCGAGCCCGACTTTCCGACGCCGGAGCCGGTGCTGGAGGCGGTGCGCGGCGCCCTGGCCCACGGGCGCATGTTCTACACTCCGGCGCTGGGCATGCCGGAGCTGCGCGCGGCCATCGCCGGCTTCTACCGGGATCGCTACGGGGTGGAGGTGGCCCCGGAGCGGATTCTGGTGACGCCGGGCGCCTCCGGCGCCCTGCAGCTGGCCACCGCCGTGCTCCTGGCTCCCGGCGAGGCGCTGCTGATGGCCGATCCGGGCTACCCCTGCAACCGCCACTTCGCCCGCCTGGTGGAGGCGCGGGCGGCGGGCGTGCCGGTGGGCCCGGAGAGCGGCTACCAGCTCACCGCCGCCCAGGTGGAGGCCCACTGGACACCCGAGACCGCCGCGGCGCTGGTGGCCACCCCCTCCAATCCCACCGGCACGGTGGTGGAGCGGGCCGAGATGGCGGCCATCGCCGCGGCCGTCCACCGGCGCGGCGGGCGGCTGCTGGTGGACGAGATCTACAACGGGCTGGTCTACGAGGACGACGTGACCACCGCCCTGGCGGTCACCGACGAGGCCTTCGTCATCAACAGCTTCTCCAAGTACTTCGGCATGACCGGCTGGCGCATCGGCTGGCTGGTGGCGCCGGCCGATTACGTCCGGGATCTCGAGAAGCTGGCCCAGAACCTCTTCATCTCCGCCCCCACTCCCTCCCAGTATGCCGCCCTGGCCGCCCTGCGGCCCGAGACGCTGGCCATCGCCGAGGAGCGGCGGCGGGCGTTCCGGGAGCGGCGCGACTACCTGCTGCCGGCGCTGCGCGAGCTGGGGTTCCGCATCCCGGTCACGCCCCAGGGCGCCTTCTACCTCTATGCCGATATCGGCGCCTTCGGCAGCGACAGCCACCGCTTCGCCATGGATCTGCTGGAGCGGGCCGGCGTGGCCGTCACCCCGGGG
>JAQVKR010000015.1 GCA_028694565.1 Gammaproteobacteria bacterium
TGGATACCCCCAAATGGGGATAGGCGTTGCCCGGATGGGGTAGGGGGCGTGGCCGGCGCGGCGCCGGCGCCGCGGTTCTGCTAATGTTCCGCGACCGGGCACCGGCGGGCCGGGTGCCCGCGCCGATGGAGGTGGCGGCATGACCATGAAGCGCAATGTCTTCCTGCTGGCCTTCTGCCAGGCGATGATGATGACGGGCAACTCCCTCATCATCGCCACCGCCTCGCTGGTGGGCTACCTGCTGGCGGAGGACAAGTCGCTCGCCACCATCCCCCTGGCGCTGCAGTTCCTCGCCACCATGCTCACCGCCGTCCCGGCCTCCTTCGCCATGCAGCGTCTCGGCCGGCGCAGCGGCTTTCTCATCGGCGTGGCGCTGGGCGGCGCCGGCGCGGCGGCCGCGGTCGCCGCCATCCTGGCGCAGGACTTCCGGCTCTTCTGCGCCGCCACCGCGCTGGTGGGCATGTTCAACGGCTTCGGCATCTACTACCGCTTCGCCGCCGTGGACGTGGCCACCGGGCAGTACAAGCCCAAGGCCATCTCCTACGTCATGGCCGGCGGGGTGGTGGCGGCCTTCGCCGGGCCCAACCTGGCCAACTGGACCAACGGCTGGCTGGGCACGCCGGCGTTCGCCGGCAGCTACGCCGCCCTGCTCGGCATCTACGCCCTCTCGCTCGCCGCCCTCGCCCGCCTGGAGATCCCGAAGCCGGCGCCGGCGACCGGCCGCGAGCCGGGCCGGCCCCTGGGCGCCATCCTGCGCCAGCCCGCCTTCGTCGTCGCCGTGCTCGCCGGCATGCTCGGCTACGGCATCATGGTGCTGGTGATGACCGCCACGCCGCTGGCCATGAAGGGCCACGCCCACACCTTCGGCGACACGGCCTTCGTCATCCAGTGGCACGTCTTCGGCATGTTCGCGCCGTCCTTCTTCACCGGCGCGCTGATCCAGCGCTTCGGCGTGCTGAACGTCCTGATCGCCGGGGCGCTGCTGACGCTGGGGTGCGTCGGCGTCAACTTCCTCGGCACCGACGTGTGGCACTTCTGGCTGGCGCTGTTCCTGCTCGGGGTGGGCTGGAATTTCCTCTTCGTCGGCGCCACCGACCTGCTGACCGAGACCTACGCCGAGAGCGAGAAGGCCAAGGCCCAGGCCTTCAACGACTTCATGGTCTTCACCACGGTCACCGTCTCCTCCCTCTCGGCGGGCATGCTCCAGTACAACTACGGCTGGCAGACGGTCAACGCCGGGGTGCTGCCCTCGATCCTGCTCATCCTGGCGGCGGTGACGTGGCTCAAGGCGCGGCAGGCGCGGGCGATCGCCGCGGGGTAGGGCGGGGCGGGGGCGGGCATCGCGTGACCCGCCGCCCCCGCCGCGTTCAGAAGCGGTAGTTGACGCCCGCGCCGAGCAGATAGCCCACGTAGGCGTCGCGCGTCTCCACGTCGGCATCGAATCCCAGTGTCAGGCTGTCCCGGGTGTAGCCGAGGCTCATGCCCAGCAGCAGGCTGTCCCGGGACTGCTCCACCGCGTCGATGCCGAAGACGGGAATGTCCGGCGCCTCGATGAAGCCGATGCCGATGGTGCGGGTGTTGTCGAGGAACTCGTGCTGCCACTCGCCGCGCAGCCGGGCTGTCCAGCGCTCGTCCAGGTCCGTCTCCGCCTTCACTCCCAGGCGGGAGCTGAGCGAGCGGGCGTAGAGGTCGTCCACCTCCATGTTGGCGAGCGAGCCCTTCTCGCGGTAGTCGTCCACGTGGATCCAGTCGTACTGGAGCCCGGCCAGCGGCGTGACGGTCCAGTCGCCGGCCTGCCGCGGCAGGCCCGCCTCCAGGGAAAGGCCGGCCTGGGTCGAGCGGGTGTTGCTGCGGGCGGTGCCCGCCGCCCCCAGATCGCGGGTCAGCTCGTGGTCGCCGGTATGCAGGGAGAGCATGCCGCTGAGGTAGTGATCCCGCGCGCCCCGGCTGGCGTAGAGGCCCGCGCTCCAGGTGGTCGCCTCGGCGTCGGACTGGCCGCGATCGTAGTCGGTGTCGGAGGCGGCGTAGCCCACGGCGCCCCCCACCTGCCAGTCGCCCGCGGGGATATCGAGGCCGAAGGCGGTGCCGGTGGTGTCGAACTCGTAGCCGAGCCGGTCGCCGCGCCGGTTCTGGTCGCCCGAATCGCCGTAGGCATCCACCCACAGGGCGCGGCCCGCGCCGGCGTTCCGCGCGCCGGCCGCGTTGGCGGCCATCGCCGCGAGGCCGCGCGCCGGCCGCGGGGCGTCGAAGCGGGCGGCCAGCGCCACCGGGTTGGCGGTGCCCCACGAGCCGCGGCCCGTGTCCATGTGCCGCCGCACCATGTGCTCGAAGGCCCGGGAGACGCTCCAGGCGATGTTGGCGTGGGTGGCGAGGGGCTCGGGATTGAGGTTGCGCAGTTCCTCGGTCAGCGTGTCGGACTGCAGGGTTTCCAGGTGATCGAGGTAGTCCGCCAGGCCGCCCATGGCGTAGTCCATGTCACCCGGCCGGGTGTCGGACAGCACCCCCGCCACGGCCAGCTCCGAGGTGGTGAGGATGCCCGGCAGCACCGCGTCCTCGAACGGAACCCGGTAGTTGGTGAGCACCACGTTGGTGCCGTCGGTGCTCAGGTCGTAGCGCAGCCGCGCGGTGGGGGTGGCCGAGGAGATGAGGTTCTCCGGCAGCAGCCGGAACACCGGCGCCAGGTTGTCGAGGCCGGTGACGGTGGCGGCGCCGCTGGCCAGGATGTGCACCTTGGGCGTGTAGGTGATCGCGTAGTAGCCGTCCGGGGCGATGTCCAGGGTGGTCGCTCCGGTGAAGCCGATGCCCCCGCCGGCGAGGAGCAGCTCGCTGTCGTTGAGATCGTTGTCGATCCATGCCGTGAAGGTGCTGTCCTGGCTGAAGAGGACGTCGCCCCCGGCCACCGTGAGCCGGTCGGCGACCGTCCGGTGGCGCAGGGCGCCGCTGCCGAGGATGCCGACGCTGCCCGAGGTGAGGCTCACGGTGCCGTTGCCGGTCAGCCAAGCGCCGTCGTGCACGGCGAGGCCGCCGGTGTAAAGGGTGGCGAGAGCCGTCACGTCGAGCCCCGTGCCCGCCAGGGCCGCGGTGCTGCCCGCGGTGATCATCATGCCGTTGAGGCCGTCGCCGAGCTGCAGCACGCCGCCGGCCACCTGGACGAGGTCGGCGCCGCCCGCGTCGGTCCCGGTCAGGGCCCAGATCCCGGGGCCCGTCTTCCGCAGCAGTTCCAGGTTGCTGAACCGGCCCCCGTAGGCCCCCGCGCCGTCGAGGGCGAGCCAGTCGGTGTCGGCGCCGGTGTCGATGTCGCCGAGGGTGACGCTGTTCCCGAACAGGGTGACGCCGTCGTCCCCGGCGCCGGTGCCGATGGCGAGGTTGCCGGCGCCCGCGTCGAGGATGCCGTGGTTGTGGACCGTGTCGCCGCCGCCGCCGGTGAGAATGACCGCCGCGGTGCCGGTCCCGCCGCCGCCGGTGCCGGCGCGGGCCTGCATCAGGCCGGCGTTGTCCACGGTGATGTCGCCGGTGGCGGTGGAGCCGTCGATGACGATGCCGCTGCCGCCCGCCGTGGCGCCGGTGGTGCCGCCGCCCACGGCCGCCATGCCGCCGGTCGCCTGGTTGACGATGAGGGCCGGGCCGGTGGCGCCGCGCAGGTCCACCACCCGGGCGTCGCCCGGGGTGCCGTCGACGGCCCCGGCGCCGCCGGCGAGCCCCGCGTCGCCGGCCAGGGCCGCGGCGCTGCCGCTGTTGTTGAACTGCAGGGGGCCGGCGAGGCCGGCCGCGGCGATCACGGTGGCGTCGCCGCCGTTGCCGCCGTCGCCGATGAAGCCGTCCAGCCCGGATACCGTCCCGTTGGCGCCGTTGCCGCCCACGGCCTCGAGGGTGCCGGCGTTGTCGACGCTCACGGGCTGGGCGCTGCCGGAGACGGCCAGGACCATCGCCAGGCCGCCGTGCCCGCCGTCCGCGGAGCGGTAGGGCTCGCTCCAGCCGTCCAGCCCGTCGGCCGCGGTGGCGCCCAGGGTGGCGCCCGGGCCGTTGACGAGGCTGACGGGGGCGGCGCTCCAGCGCTGGTCCTCGAGGATGGCCCAGGCGCCGTCGCGGGTGATCTGGATGGCGCCGTCCTGGCCGGAGAGTATCTGCTGGGTGCCGATGCCGGAGAGCGCGCTGCTGCGGGTGACGGAGAGCAGCACGTTGTCGCTGAAGTCGCCGAGGGTGAAGCTGTCGCTGTAGAGGGGGCCGAAGTTGACCCCGGCGCCGAGGATGTCGCCCTGGATCTGCAGCACCGCCAGGGTGAGGTAGAGGTCCGAGGGGTAGATGGCGATGCTGCTGGTGACGTTGGCGTCGAGGCCGTAGGAGGCCGTCACCACCAGCTGGGAGAGGTCCTGGGTCGGGCCGAGGGGGCTGAGGGTGAAGCTCTCGCCGGGCTCGACGGTGATGAAGTCGGTGGCCAGCGTCACGCTGTCGTGGGTGACATAGACCGTCTGGTCGAAGGTGTAGGTCACGTAGGCGGTGGGCGTGAGCGAATAGGACTGGGAGACCCCGAGATCCTGGTTCAGGTCCGCGTCCAGGAGATCGGCGCTGAGCGAGGCGATGTCCCAGTCCTTGCCGAGCGCGCTGAAGGAGAGATCGAAGTTCACCCCCAGGGGCGGCACGCCGGGGATCAGCGAGGCGATGCCGTCCAGGTCGAAGCCGACGGTGAAGGCACCGGGCTGGTCGTCCGAGGCGGTGGTGGTGGCCAGCGTGCCGGCGGCGTGGAGGGCGGAATTGTCGAAGTTGTTCGCGTAGTTGATCATGTCCGTGCTGAACCCGGCCTCCAGGTCGGGGAACAGGTCACGGATGTCGTAGTAGGAGTCGGGGGTGATCTCCACCAGCGGCACGGTTTTGTCGACCGAGAAGTTGACGATGTTGGTGCTGCTGCCGAACCCCGCGCAGTCGACGAAGCACACCTCCCCCCGGACGCCGGCCGAGACGGCGAAATCGAAGATGAAGTCCGACTTGATGAGGAAGTCCGCCGGGGCCACGGTCATGTCCGTGGTGGCGGTGCCCGCCCCGGTGTCGAAGCGGTAGCTGACCCCGTCGGCGAGCTTGACCACGGAGGTGTCGTTCGCGAGGCTGTAGTGGCCGCTGACGAGCGGGGCGTACCACTCCGCGGTGTTGACGATGCCGATCTCGCCGTCGGTGGCGCCGTAGAGGGTGGCCTCGGCGCCGTAGTCGCCCACGTCGGTGCGCTCGACTCCCCCGAAGCCGGTGGACCCCGAGGTGTTCCAGGTCGCCGTGTAGCGCAGCGAGTTGGAAACGCTGGGGATGTCCCAGACCTGCTCGTCGGTGAAGTCGAGCTGGATCCCCGAGGTGAAGACCGTCTTCTCGTTGGGCAGGCCGCCCGGCTCGGTGGCGGCGCGGGCCGGGCCGGAGAGCGCGAGGGCGATGGCCGCGGCTAGGGGGAGGAGGCGATGGGCGGCCCGGCACGGGACCGGCTGCGAATGAAGTGTGTGCACAATAACCCCTTATTGTGTTGTTCGGTGCTCGGCGGAGATGCGGGAGTGCGCGGGGCAGGAACCCCGGCGGGAGAGGCGGGCGGATCCATCCGCGGTGTCTGGAAGGTCCGGTTCATCTGTGTTGTTGCGGACTTTTTTGATTGTTTCCGCAATTACTACAGCACTGAAGCGTGTGGCGCAACCCGCGACGGGATGGGGGGAGGAAGTCGCCGCCTACCCGCGGGCCGCCATCTGCGGCGATTCGAAGGTGAGGGTGGGCAGCAGGAGCCACTGCTCGGGCGCGCGCCGTATCAGCGACTCCAGGAGTCCGGCCACGAGCTCGGCGATCGCCGGCAGCGCCGCCCGGCGGATCTCCGGGCCGCGGCCGTCGAGCTCGATCCGGATCGGCTCCTCGAGGTGGGCGGCGATCCCCTCGCGCTCGCGGAGCAGCACGCAGGGCAGCAGCATGGTGCCGGAGGCCGCGCCCAGCGACAGGAAGCCCGAGGAGATGGGCCGGGGCGCGCCGAACAGCGAGGCGGGGTGGGTCGGGTGTCCCTGGTAGACGAAATCCGGGTAGGTGCACAGCACCCCGTTCCGGTCCAGCGTGGCGCGGATGGCGCGCACCGCCTTCAGCCCCCCGCCGGCGACCCGCTCCTCCGGCAGCCCGCCGCCGCCGTCGATGGCCTCGATGCCTTCGCCGTAGATGGAGAACGGACGCTCGCGCAGCAGCCGCCGGATGCACATCACCGCGTCCGACAGGGTGACGGTCATCGGCGCGACGATGATCGTGGGCGCCCCGGCGGTCTCGTCGAGCCACTCCCGGCCGGTGACCCGGAAGCGGCCGGGCTCCGCCGCCAGCGCCCCCGAGCGCCAGCGGGCCTCGCGCCAGGCGCACCAGAGCTGGTGCTCGAAGAACCGCGCCACGCCGGCTCCGTCCGCGGCGCCGACCCGGGACAGGGCGCGCCGCACGAAGTCCGCCTCGCCGTAGGGATCGGCGCCGGCGAGGTAGTCCGCCAGCGCGCCCAGCCGCTCGAACGGCAGGCCCGCGGCCAGGGTCCGCAGCAGCGGATCGAAGGCGATCTCGTTCAGTGCCTCCTGCAGGCTGCGCCGCTTCGTCATCGCAGGCTCCCGGCGTAATCGATCAGGGCGTCGCTCCCGGCCAGCGACAGGGAAATGCGGTCGAAGGCGAGCTGCGCCATGGCGCACGCCTCCGGCCACAGGGCGTCGATGTCGCCGGCGTGGGCGAGGCAGGTGCCGCCGCAGAGGGCGAACCAGATGCAGTCGTCGCAGGGGCTGTTCCGGTCCATGTCCCGGGAGCGGATGCGCTGGGCCAGCGGCGCCGCCCGCGCCGCGGCCAGCGAGCCGCCGGCCATGTGGCCCAGCCCGCCCAGCGGGCCCACGGGGTCGATGCAGTCGCAGGCCTCGATGGTCCCGTCGGCGGAGACGGACAGCAGGTCGCGCCCGGCGCCGCATTGGGCGCGCATGCACATGTTGTGGCCGGGGCCGCGCAGGAAGTTGTCCAGGTACTTGGTCACGGGCTTCACCGGGAAGCCGCTGAACTCGCCGCCTTCCACCGCGGCGAACAGCGCGTCCCAGCCCCGGCCGAGGGCCCGGGCGTCGAGCTGCAGCCGGCCGGCCAGCTCGCGGCCCCGGCCGATGGGCTGGAACAGGCTCCAGTCCCAGGACGCCATGCCCAGATCGCGGAAGTGGCGCGCCGTGGCCAGCAGCGACTCCTGGTTCAGGGCGGTGATCGTGCTCAACACCCCGCAGCTGCGCACGAAGCGGGGAAAGCGCCGCAGGCACTCGGCGAACAGGGCATGGCTGCCGCCCCCGCCGTGCCCGACGCGCAGGGCGTCGTTCACCGGCGCCGGGCCGTCGATGGACAGGCCCCAGAGGATGTCGTGATCCAGGGAGAACGCGGCGATGCGCCCGTCGAGGCGGGTCATGTTCGTCTGGCCGGAGAAGCTGATCGTCTTGCCCAGGGCGCGCGCCTCCGCCTCGCCCCGCAGCACGATCCGCTCCACCAGCTCCCACACCAGCATCGGCTCGCCGCCGTGGAGGATGACCCACAGCCGCCCGGGGCACAGCTCCAGCGCCTGGGCGATCGCCCGCTGGGCGGTCTCCGCGTCGATCACCCGGGCGTGCTCGACCTGCTCGAAGTCGTAGCAGTAGCTGCAGGCCAGGTTGCAGGCGTTGGTCAGCTTGAGGATCAGGGTATTGAGGCGGTCGAATGCCGGGCCGGGCTCGTCGACGCCCACCTTCGCGCCGGCCAGCAGGCGGCGCAGCCGCTCCACGCGCGCCCGGACCTCCGCCGGAACCGGGGCCGGCCCGTCCGCCGCGAGCAGCCGGAGAAAGGGCTCCTCTTCGGCGGCCAGCGAGAGCCAGCGCCCGGACCGGCGGTCGACCACGAGCAGGTACCGGCCGCGGGGCAGCAGCCGGAGACGGGTGGGATCGAGTCTCATCGCATGCCGCGGGGCAGGTGAGCGGACCTGCCCCGCGCGGTGCCGGAACGGATCAGCGTTTCTTCCGGGGCGTCTTGGCCTTGCCGTGCATGCTGGGGTAGGACAGGGTCTGCACGCGCATCTGCGACTCGACGTGTTCGTTGGCGAGCTCGGGGCGGGTCAGGGCCGTTTCCTGGTCGAACTCCTGCATGACCGGGTCGATGAAGTCCTCGATGCGGTCCCGCTTGTCGCAGCAGGCGCGGGTCCACTGGGCCCACACGCCGGCATCCGCGGCGGTGCCCTTGACCAGGGAGTCGATGGCGACCTTGTTGACGCCCACGGGACGGACGTCCCTGGGCATGGCGTCGAGCATCCGGCTCGCTTCCTCCGCGATGTACTTCTCGACCTCCTTTTCCGACATCGCATGCAGCTTCATCGATTTCGGTGCACGAATACGCAGCGTCTTGCTCATGGCTTCCCTCCTTGGGCGGCACTGTCAGTTCGAATCCGCGTCCATCCTTCCGACGCTTAGTGAATACTAGGCGAAGACCGGGCGGATGCAAGGCGGCCGGGAATCAATCGATGCGGTTGCCGGCGGTGGTTCGAACCCGCGGGCGGCGTGCCCGCCCCGCCGCCGGGAGAGCCGGGACGATGATTGCGGAATGGGGCGGAGCGGCAGCCGCCGATGGAGTGGCGCGTGGCCCGGGAATCACGGGCCGGGAACATCGAACGCCGATGTTGCATATCGCCGCAATTGTGCAATCTGCAACATTGCAAGGCGCTTTGCGGGATAGACGGCCCTTTCCATCGGGGCCCGGTCAGGACGGCCCGCCGCAACACCCTGCCGCCATCCCTTCAGGCTTCTCCCGGTTCATGCGCCAGACGGCAGTCCGGCGGCCGCGAGTGCAATAAACACAATGGTTACCGGATATTTAATCTATCCGGCACGCCATGTTGATTCTCATGTTCCTGCCGAGCCAACCCCGCGGCAGTCTCATCCAAGAACGACCTGTTCGGTCGGTCCCGCCGCTTCCGCACCGCTGCCGAAAGCGGTGATTCCTGTATCTGGCCTGTTACTTGCTTTTCAATTGGCACCCCCCTCGGGCCCTCTTCCTGCTCTGTCCCCGAGTGGGGGCCCTGTATATCTAAAATACAAGAGGGAGGAGTGGAGGATGGTCTATACGCATAAACACCCTGCCCTGCTCATCATGGGCATCATCATGCTGGCCATGGGGGCCGCAACCAGCAGCGGCATCATGGACGGTGTCATCAATTACCTTCACATCAGCAAGCTGGTCTGGGAGCTCACCTCGCTGAGCTATGTCTTTGGGGCCATCGCCGTTGCCGTGGGTCTGTGGCACCTGTTCGGGGAGCACAGGGAAGGCAATCTGGACTACTACCTCTCCTCGATAACCGGGGGCATCTTCATTCTTCTCATCGCCATGCTGATTCGCTGGTTCGTGGCGCCTTACGTGGCGGTGGTGAGCAAGTCCCTCGGGCCGGTGATGGGCGACAAGTACCTGCACGACGTGATGGGTCTCAACTACGTGGTGCTTGGCATCCTGGCCGGAATCATCATCGTGAACGTGTTCAGGATCCCGGCATGGGCGGAGAATGGCGTGCGGCTCTCGCGCCTCGGCCTGAAAACGGGCGTCATCCTGCTGGGCACCCTGTACAGCGCCGCCGAGCTGCGCTCGCTGGGCGGCCTGTCGGTGGTGATGATCGGCTTCTTCGTGCTGGGTTCGGTGGGGCTGGTGCTCTGGTTCGGGGCCCGGCGCAAGGTGCCGAATTCCATGGGCGGCGTGCTGTCCGCCGGCATGGGGGTGTGTGGCGTCTCGGCGACGGTGGCCGCCGCCCCGGTGGTGCAGGCCCGCTCGGTGGAGATTGCCTACACCATCGGCACCATCCTGCTCTGGGGCGTGGGCTGCATGTTCCTGTTCCCGGTCATCGGCCACGTGCTCGACATGGGGCACGTGCAGTTCGGCGCCTGGGCCGGAACCGGCATCCTCAACTCCGCCCAGGTGGCCGGCGCCGCGCTCGCCTACCAGCCCAACGGCATCGAGACGCTCAAGGTGGCCGAGATCTTCAACATCACCCGCGTGCTGGTGCTGCCCATCATCGTCCTGTGGCTGGCGGTCTGGTACGTGAAGCGCGAGGAGAACGCGCCGGGCGTAAGCGTCGGCCGGGTGGTCTTCGAGAAGTTCCCCATGTTCGTGCTCGGCTTCCTCCTGATGTTCGCCCTTTCGAGCACCGGCATCTTCGCCCCGGCCCAGCATTACAAGGGCAAGTACTTCGACAACAACATCGCCGAGTCCAAGCTGCTCAAGTCCGAGGACGTCGCCGTGCTGCAGGCGGAAGCCGGCAAGGTGGCGCGGGAGGACCAGAAGGCGGCGCTGGGCCGGCTGCTGGAAAACCGCAAGGTGATGTCCATCGATGACGACGATGTCCTGCGCGGCCTGGTGAACGCCGGTGTCCTGTCCAAGGACGCCAACGGGGTGCTCAAGCAGGCGCACAAGTCGGTGCGTCATACCGCGAAGAAGGTGTCCGCGTTCCGGAACTGGATCACGTGGCTGTTCGCCTTCGGCCTCGTGGGTCTCGGCATGCAGATCACCATCGCGTCCATCAGGCAGGCGGGTGGCCAGCCGCTGGTCATCGGCGGCATCGTCGGTTCCGCCAAGGCCGTGCTGTCGCTCATCGTCGTGCTGATGTTCGTGCGCGAAACCATCTGACCCGGAGGATGACATCATGGAAAAGGAGCAACAGCCGAAATTCCATCGCGGCTCGGCGCTGTCGATCTTCAAGAGCGACCGCAGGGAGGATTTCATGGCGCTGGCGGCGGCGCTGATCATCGCCTTCGGCGTCTATCTGTTCGTCGGCTAAGCGGACGGGACGACAGCATTCCCGGCGCCCCCACCCGGGGGCGCCGGGCCTCATCGGTGGATTGCGATATGCCCTATCAGAACATTCTCCTTGCCAGTCACGGCACACCCGGAGCCCGCGCCGCGGAGGAGCTGGCCTTGCGCCTCTGCGCCTCGCCGGGCGGCATCCACCATCTCCTGGTGGTTCCCGATTTCTGGACCGGCATGATGGGTGACGACTGGCTGAACAACGTCCGCACCCGCATCACCTACGGCAAGTACGTGGAGAGCACGCTGGAGCGGGAGCTGCAGGAGCACGTGGAGCGGGTCTGCGCCGAGGCCGAGGGCGCCGGCGCCCGCTACAGCTACGAGCTCAAGGTGGGCCAGCCGGCGGAGTGCCTCGCGGAGGCGGCGGGCGCCGCCGGCTACGACCTCGTGGTCATCGGCTCGCCCCGGCCGAAGGGAGCGGCCGGCCTGCGCTCCAGGATGTCCCTCGATCCCGTGGTGCGCGCCCTCAACATCCCGCTGCTGGTGGCCCCCCATCCTGATGCCTGAGCCGAACCCGGACAGGAACGAGGATGACACGGCCTGGGTGATTATCCCGACCCGGTTCGGGGTGGAGGAGCTGAGCGCATTCTGCCGTGAGTTGCCGCGTATTCTGCGCATCAACTCCCAGTGGGAGTTCGCTTCCTGGCAGCCCGTGGGCAGCGATCATTACCGCTTCCGCATCCTGAACCTGAGCAACGGGCTGCAGTGGGAAACGGAGCTGCGGGTCGAAGCCACGCAGGATGGCTGCCGGTTGCGCTATGCCGATGGCCTGAAGTGCGCGACCACCTTCAGGGTGGAGCCCGAGGCCGGCGGCGGGACGAAGCTGGTCATAGAAGACGACTATTCCTGCGTCCCGGAGGCCGAGCGCAACGCGCGGCTGTGCGAGGTGGACACCAGCCTCCCCCGCTGGGGCGAGGACCTGTATCGCTATCTCAGGTTGTGGAAGCGCTGGTCATGGCTGCCGCCCTGGCGCTGGTACATGCGCCGGGTCTGGGAGCCGATGAAGCCCTCGGCCCGGCGCATCACCAACATGATTGTCTTCATCACCCTGATGGAGTTCGTCGTGTTCGTGATGTTCCTGGGCTTCTTCATGCTGGACCTGGATTCGGTTCTGTACTGAAACCGGCGCGGGAGCCCCCCGGCGGGCCATGCCTCGCGTGTCCGCGCGCACGGCATGCCGGGAAAATCCCACTTCGATGCCCCATCGGCCCGGCCGGCGGTCCGGGCCTGTTCCCGGGGCCGCGCCAGCGTCCGGGGGTGTCTTTCCGCTTTTCGCCGAACCGGGCGGCCTCGTTCGGTTCGTGGTTCCGTCAGCGGCTGCGAGCGTGCCTGGGCCTGGCCCAGGCACGAGCGCGGGCCCGGGGGTGCCGGTAAGCCTGCGCAGGCCGGGCGGGCGAGGGCGGTTGGTGCGCCGTGCCGGCGGACTCCCTTTCTAGGCTGGACCCCGCTGGCCACGGCTTCGCCTTCGGATCGGTGGAAGCCGAGGGGGGGAATGGAACGCATTTATCGCCGATTCAATTATCCATCCCCATCCCCTGATGCGGTTGAGGGAGGGAGAGTGGGTGCCGCTTACCAATCCAGCAGGGATTGGTGGATAATGGCCTGCGCGCCGGAGGCGCGACAACTCAAACAATAGCGCAGGGGTACAAACCCCGTTTCAGGGAGCATGGACGATGAAACGAACCCTCAACGTGGCGTCTGTCGCCGCATTCACCCTCCTGCTTGGCTGTGCCACCAGCCCGGACAAGCTGCCCACGGCCTCGGTCTCCAGCCTGGAGTACCGGGACTACAGCTGCGAGCAGGTCGCCATGGAGATGGAGCGGGTCACCGACCGCACCAACGAACTCCACGGAACCCTGAAGAAGAAGGCGGACAATGACACCGCGCAGATGGCGGTGGGGATGCTGCTCTTCTGGCCCACCCTCTTCTTCCTCGAGGGCGGCGACGGGCCGGAGGCCACGGAATACTCCCGCCTGAAGGGCGAGCGGGATGCCCTCGAGAAGGTGGCCGTGGAGAAGCAGTGCGACGCCACCGTGCCCACCGTTCAGGAGGTGCCTGCCGGGGAGGCCGACACTCCCCCGCTGCAGGAGGCGTCAACCCCCGCTGAAGCGGGTTGACGCGGGCTTCAGGGCCAAGCAGGAACCGCCTCCGGGCGGTTTTTGCTTTTCGGAGATCGCCGTTCCCCGGGTGGTCTGAAAGGGAGCGGAAGGAATGAAGAATATCCCTCCGTCCCCCTTTGCTGTGCCAGTTAGTCCCTTGATCCCGCGGCCCTTCTGGTCCTTAATGAACTCTCGGAGACGCCGCCCATGCCCTCGTCTCTGCTTCTCTGGTATGGAATCTTTCTCCAGTCAGGCGGGATTTTTATGGAAGAACCGCGCCGCGGTAGCGGATTGCGAACGGGAAGCGCCGGACATTGCAGGCCTCCATGTCATTCTCGTGGCTTCCTTGCCGCAGAATCGGTCTTTTCTTCCCGAATGCTAGACCGCATCGGTCATTCGCCCAATAGGCCGCAGCGTGACTATTACCAATAGTCCGGATGCGGCCTAATACACTGTTATATGCCGAAGAAATAATGAAGATACTTTTAACGTTCATTGCAACAACGATTATTGCGGGGTGCAGTTTATTCAATACTGAACCATTCGCCGATACGCATGAAGACAAGAATGGGAATCTCGTATTAAACGACACTGAAAAGAATTGGCAATTATTCCGAGAGATGGTTGATCGTCGAATAGAGGCCGAGCATTCTGGTAAGAGGCCAGAAGGTGGCAAAGAAACATGGAATGAGTTTTGGTTATGGTTAATCGAAGCGCAGAAAACGGGCAGAGAGAATGAAGCAAGGTACATTAATTACATTGTTGAATCTCGAAGAGCAAAAGGATTGCCAGAAATTCATGCCGGCATATAACAAGTCGCTCGTTCGGACGCAAACTACGCTGCGCTTCGTTTGCGCCGCACAGCTTCAACGTTAGGCACGTAAAATATGGCCACACAAACTATATCAGTAAATATCAATCTCAATGGGCTTCGTGGAGAGCTACAAAACTCGATACAAAAGGTAATTTGTCTCATCGCTGCTGGGCTTAATGCAGTGATTGAGGTAGAACCTGATGAATTGATGTTGCCTGCTACGATAAAATCAACCTTCGGAAAGCTTGGGTTAAGTAAAGAGCAGTTTAATAGTGAATATTCTGAATGGATTCTTTCTAACGGATTTAGGGATGCAATTGAGAGTGTTAGTTCATTTCTAGAATCTGCTCATAGAGTTTTATCCATTTGGGAGTTAATTGAAAAACAGCAAAATGGTACCCCTATATCTGGGGAAGACTGGAATAGTGTATTTTTAGATGCTGGTAATAAATTTCACCGCCTAGGATTGCCTGACAAACTCGATCATATTGAAAATGCTCATGGCATTGAAGTTGGTGAGTCTTATAAAGAGCAAGTTATGAGCATAAATGTGGCTCGTAACTGCTTTGTGCATAGAAAAGGGGTGGTTAGTGATCGAGATGTTAATGGTGATGGTCGCTTAATGGTAAAGTGGTCCCGGCTGAGAACATTTTTGCAAAATGAAGATCACCGAAAAGGGGTCGGTGACAACTGGTAATTATAAAGATTCTCATTTGTCACCGACCCCTTTTCTCTTTTATTTGTCACCGATCCCTTTTCGCTTTTTATGCTGAGCTATTATGGATACAAATAAACCGATTGATGATAAATGGGGGTTTTTTACCGGATTGACGGTCTTATTTCTTTCTCCGTTTATGGTCAGTATGGGTTTGACTGGAGAAAAATGGTATTGGTCAGTCATTGGTGTTGCAATTTTCCCAATTGTTTTGATTTTAGATGGAAAAGATTATGTGTTAATTGCGAAAGCTTCATCAAGGAATTTGTATTTGGTGTTGTTTAGCGTGTTTCTGATTGTGGTGCATTTCGCGATACCTATATTACAATATTTATTTAAAATTAATCTTGCATGGCTTGCGTTTATTTCTATTCTCATTTCGCTTGGTTTGGTGTTTTATTTTAATGCGCGGATTCAACTCACTAGTGCAACCGGTGGGTTGATCCCGAAAAATACCTGGTTCGGCGTTTTCATTCCAAGGCATTTGCGGGGGCGGTTGTTCAGTTTATCCATGGCTCCCTGTATCTCCTCGTC
>JAQVKR010000372.1 GCA_028694565.1 Gammaproteobacteria bacterium
TCCGGCACCGGGAATTCGAAGTAGCCGTCACCGTTCCACAGGTCGTTTAAGGCGGGCATCTCCAGGCCTTCCTTCCTGGCCGCGGCGACCGCCTCGTCGTAGATCGATTCGACCCACTGCATTTCGGTTTTCCCTTCGGTGTACTTGTCCTTGAACCCCAGGCGTTACGAGATGGCGGTGAAAATATCGAAATCGCTCATCGATTCGTACTGCGACTCGATCAACTGCGGCATCGCGACGACATACCTTCCGCTGTACTCGCTCACGGAGACGATATCGTTGCGCTCGAAGGTGGTGTTCGCGGGCAGTACGATGTCGGCGAACATCGCGGTGTTGGTCCAGTACGGCTCGTTGACGATGATCGTCTCGGGCTTCCGCCAGGCCTTGATCTGCTTGTTGCGGTCCATCTGGTGGCTGAGCGGATTGCCGCCGGCCCAGTAGATCAGGCGGATGTCGGGGTAGGTGATCTTCTCGCCGTTGAAATCGACGGTCATGCCCGGATTGAGCAGCATGTCGCTCAGTCCGCGCGCGTAGGGGACATGCTCCGCTACCGGATTCTCACCGGCGGAGATGCCGCCGAGCGCGGCGTGCTGCGCGGTCAGGGAGCCGCCGTTGGCGTAGTGGTAGCTCAGTCCGAATCCACCCCCGGGCAGGCCGATCTGGCCGAGCATGGAGGCCAGCGTCACCAGCATCCAGTAGGACTGCTCGCCGTGGTCCTGGCGCTGGATCGCCCAGCCGCTCATGATCATGGTGCGGCCCTTGGCCATGCGCCGCGCCAGCTTGCGGATGTCATCCGCCGGAACCGTGGTGATCTTTTCCGCCCACTCCGGGGATTTGGGCTGGCCGTCCTTGGTGCCCAGCAGGTAGGGCAGGAATTTCTTGAACCCGACGGTATAGGTTTCGACGAACTTCTCGTCGTAAAGCTTCTCGGTGTAGAGCGTGTGCGCCAGGGCCAGCATGAGCGCGGTGTCGGTGTTGGGTCGGGGCGCGACCCATTCGGCGCCGAAGTACTTGGCGGTGTCGGTTATCCGCGGGTCGATGGAGACGACGGGCGTCCCCTTTTCCTTCAGCGCCTTCATCGCCTCGTAGGCGGTGTGATCGGTGGGTTCCCAGCCGATCTGGTTGTTCTTGAACAGGGTGGCGCCCCAGAGCACCACGAGATCGGTGTTCGCGAGGACCGTCGTCCAGGCGCTCTGCTGGTCGTAGACCTCTGTGCCGCCGATGACATGGGGGAGGATCACCATCGCCTCGGCGACGCTGAAGTCGCCGGTGTTGTCGACAAAGCCGCCATGCAGCCCCAGCATGCGCCGGAGCAGCACGTGGGAGTTGTGAAGCTTGCCGACCGAGTGCCAGTCGGTGCTGCCGGAATGTATCGCCTTGTTGCCGTGGGTCTTCTTCACGCGCTCCAGTTCCGCCGCGACCAGGTTCAGGGCGTCATCCCAGCTCACGCGAACGAAATCGCCGCGTCCGCGCTGGGTGCGATCGCTCTTCGCGCCATTCTTGAGGAAATCCCTGCGCACCATCGGATACCGCACCCGGGTTTCCGAATAGACCCGGTCCATGAACGCCTGGATGACCGGGGAGGGGGCGAACGCGTCCTTTTCGAAAGGGGCGACCCGTGCGAGCCGGCCGGCCTCGACATGGGCCCGGATGATGCCCCAGTGGGTTGCCGTCAGTCGCGACGAGGCGTCGAGCAGAGGTTCGGTAAGCAGCGAATGCGCACCCGCGATCGATGGCATCGTAGCCAGGGCGCCAAGCGCCGCGGAGTGACCAAGAAAGGACCTCCGGGAGACTTTCATTTTTCCGTCCTCGCTAGTGTGGTTGGGTTGGTGGTCCAGTATCGGGAACCGCGCCTTTCACCTCCCTGGCGGGAGCAAAACCCATGGCGCCGCCGGACGTGCATTTTTGTTTTCCACTATAGGTGGAGCGTGCGCATCTCCTTAGATCCAGAGTCTGGATTCTTCTTGGATACACGCCGCGTGTTGCCGGTGGGCGTGAACCGTGCTGCCGGGCTTCCGCGGCCGGCCGGCGGCCAGCGGCTGTTTGGGCCCGGCAGCGGGAAGCCGGGGGATTGCGCCGTCTGGACAAGCCCTCGATTGGGTTCCAAGATTCTCAAGGACACCCCGCCAGGCGAACGCGGATTGCGCCCGCGCGGCGGAAGTGCCTCGAGACGCCGCGGCCCGCGCCGGTGCCGCGAAGTGAGCCATTGACGGATATGCCCACCGTGAGCACGGAACGCCTGCAGTCCATGACCGACCTGTTGGGGGAGCTGGTTTCCCATCCGAGCCGGGCGGGGGTGGACGACTGCGCGCCGGTGCTCGATGCCATCTCGGGCTGGCTGCGCCGCCACGGCATCCCCCACGAATGGGTGCGGGACCCCGCTGGGCGGCCGCTCGGCCTCGCGGGTGGAATCGAGGGCGGTCGACCCGGCCCGGCCTACCTGCTGGACGCGACCGCCGACACCGCCCCCTTCGGCGATCCAGGCGCCTGGCGGCACCCGCCCGATCGGCCCACCATCGAGGCGGGCTGGCTGTACGGACGCGGCAGCGCCGACAGCAAGGCCGGCATCGCGGTGTTCTGCCACGTGCTGGCGGAGCTGCTGCCCGGGCGGAGGCGCCTCGCCGGCGGGGTGAATTTCGTCTTCGACGTGGAGGAGCACACCGGTACGTTCGCCGGCATCCGCGCCTATATGGCGAAGCGCCTCGAGCGGCGTCCGGCGGGGGTGATGATCGGCTACCCCGGCAACGACCGGCTGGTGGTGGGCGCCCGCGGTTTTCTGCGCGCGCAGCTCGTCGTCCGCGGCATCGGCGCCCACTCGGGGTCCTCCAGCCGCCGGGGCATCAACGCCATCGACCGGGCCCGCGTCCTGCTGGATCGGCTGGCGGCCGCGCCGCTGCCGCCGCCCGATGGCGCCTTTCCCCTGCCGCCGAGAATTACCGCCACGGGCATCCGCGGTGGCGGCAGCTATTCCCTGGTGCCGGATCGCTGCGAGCTGGAGCTGGATATCCGCCTCACGCCCGCTTTCAACGACGGGGCGGCGCGGGCGCTGCTGCAGAGCGCGGTGGCGCGGCTGGACGGGGACGGTGCGCCGGCCACCGGGATCCGGTGGCAGCCGGGCTGGCCGGCCTATCGCCTCGAGGACGGCTCGCCCCTGGCCGCGGCGCTGTCCGAGGCGGCCCGCGATGCGTTCGGGCGCACCGTGCCGCAGGGGGTCGCGGGACCCTCCTGCATCGCCAACTACCTCCACACCCTGGGCATACCCGCCACGGCGGGCCTGGGCGTGACCTACCGGAACGTGCACGCGGCGGACGAATGCGTGTTGCTCGAGACACTGGAACCCGCCTTCCTCTCCTACCGGCAGGCCCTGCTCCGGCTGCTGCGATAGGACGCTTCAGGGAGCAGGGACGGCTCATCAGATACAGACGGGAGGCCCACA
>JAQVKR010000373.1 GCA_028694565.1 Gammaproteobacteria bacterium
CCGCTCAGGGCGGACTTCTTCTGACCTTTCTTGGCTTGTGCCGGCATCTGGCAGGTTCTCCTGACGGCCAATCGTAAAATTCAAGCCCGCTTCTATATCAGAATTGATCCGGGGGCGCAACCGGACTGTCGTGTCTCCTTGACGCAACTCGCAGTAATATAAGGTCTTCCTTATTAGACAGCTCTTCCGGGGCGGGGTTATGCTCAGGCACCCGCAGCCCCGCTGCCTGGGTATCACAACAATCCAATCCCCGCGGCTGTGCGCCGGGTCCCGGCCGGCTTCAGGGGGCACAATATCCGGAGGAGCCGACTGTCATGAAGCTGGAGACCCTCGCCGTCCATGGTGGCTATACGCCGGAGCCTACCACCAAGGCCGTGGCCGTGCCGCTCTATCAGACCACGTCCTACGCCTTCGACAGCACCCAGCACGGTGCGGACCTGTTCGACCTGAAGGTCCCCGGCAACATCTACACCCGCATCATGAATCCCACCTCGGACGTGCTGGAGAAGCGGGTGGCGGCGATGGAGGGCGGCGTGGGCGCGCTGGCGCTCGCCTCCGGCATGGCGGCCATCACCGACGCGATCCTCACCATCGCCGAGAACGGGGACAACATCGTCACCACCTCCCAGCTCTACGGCGGCACCTACAACCTCTTCGCCCATACCCTGCCGCAGCTGGGCATCGAGGTGCGCTTCGCCGACTACCGCGACCATGCGGGCATCGAGAAGCTGATCGATGCGCGAACCAAGGCGGTCTTCTGCGAATCCATCGGCAACCCCTCCGGCAACGTGGTGGATTTCGGCCGCCTGGCGGAGATTGCCCATGCCCACGGTGTACCGCTCATCGTGGACAACACGGTGCCCTCGCCCTACCTGTGCCGTCCCTTCGAGCACGGCGCCGACATCGTGGTGCATGCGCTGACCAAGTACATGGGCGGTCACGGCAACTCCATCGGCGGGATCATCGTCGACTCGGGCAATTTCCCCTGGGCCGATCACAAGGATCGCTTCCGGCGCCTGAACGAGCCCGATGTCTCCTACCACGGCGTGGTCTACACCGAGGCGCTCGGCCCCGCGGCCTTCATCGGCCGGGCCCGGGTGGTGCCGCTGCGCAACATGGGCGCGGCCATGTCGCCCTTCAACAGCTTCCTGATCCTGCAGGGGATCGAGACCCTGCACGTGCGCATGGACCGCATCTGCGAGAACAGCCTGGCGGTGGCCCGCTACCTGCAGGGGCACCCGAAGGTGGCCTGGGTCAACTACGCCGGACTGCCGGAGCATCCCGACCACGCCCTGGTGCAGAAGTACATGGGCGGGCGGGCATCCAGCATCATCAATTTCGGCATCAAGGGCGGCCGCGACGCGGGCGCGGACTTCATCGACGCCCTCAACCTGGTGGTGCGGCTGGTGAACATCGGCGACGCGAAGTCGCTGGCCTGCCACCCGGCCACCACCACCCACCGCCAGCTCAACCCGGAGGAGCTGGCCCGCGCCGGGGTATCCGCGGACATGGTGCGCCTGTCCATCGGCATCGAGCACATCGACGACATCATCAGGGATCTCGACCAGGCCCTGGCCGCGGCGGGTTGAGCGTCTGAATAGACAGGATTCACAGGATTGACCGGATGTTGAACCCGGGGTTCTGGCAGCCTGTCGGACTTGAGGCTGAACCACTGCGCCGGATGGCCCCGCTTTTCCGGCGCATCGCCCGCTGTGGTAGTCTTTCCCGGCCGTGCCCGCCGGGCGCGGTGACTACGTCTTCAGGGCGGGGTGGAAGTCCCCACCGGCGGTAGGGCCGCAGTCCGCGGCCGAGCCCGCGAGCGCCCGTGTCAGCCTTGACGCGGGGTCCAGCAGATCCGGTGAGATGCCGGAGCCGACGGTTACAGTCCGGATGGAAGAAGACGCTGAACCCGGCGGCGGCCCGCCCGCTGCCGGACGGGCCGTTGCGCCCGTTTGTCCTGCGTGCCCTGAAACGTTTCTCGCAAACAGTCGACTGCAAGGAGCGTTTCATGATTTCCATGTCAGATGCCGCGGCGCAGCCGCGGTCCCCAGATGCAACCCCTTTCGCGGCGGTGGACTCCGCCCTGCAGGCCCTGCGCGAAGGCCGCGCGGTGGTGCTGCTGGATGATCACGACCGCGAGAACGAGGCGGATCTGATCTTCGCCGCGGAAATGCTGACCGAGTCGGCCATGGCCCTGCTCATCCGGGAGTGCAGCGGCATCGTCTGCCTCTGCCTGGAGGAGCGGCAGGTCCGCCGGCTGGATCTGCCGCCCATGGTGGAGAGCAACCAGAGCCGCTACGGAACCGCCTTCACCGTCTCCATCGAGGCGCGGGAAGGGGTGACCACGGGCGTTTCCGCCCGCGATCGCCTCGCCACCATCCGGGCGGCCATCGGCGAGGAGAGCCGCCCCGGGGATCTGGCCCGGCCGGGTCACGTCTTCCCCCTGCGCGCCCATCCGCGGGGCGTGCTGGGGCGGCGCGGCCACACGGAAGGCGCGGTGGACCTGGCGCGGCTGGCCGGCCTCCGGCCCGCCGGGGTGCTCTGCGAGCTCATGAATCCCGACGGCACCATGATGCGCGGGACGGCCATCGAGCGCTTCGCCGGCGAGCATGGGTTTCCACTGCTCACCATCCAGGAACTGGTGGCGTACCGGCAGGAGACGGGATCGTAGCGGCGGGGCGCCATTGAAATGCCGCATGGCGCTTTCAGGGCGGGGGGATTCGTCCCCCCGCCGCGGCCCCGGGAGAGGCTTCCGGCGGCGGGAGCGCGCCGGCCTGGGCGGATTGGATCCGTTCCGCGCCGGGCAATTGCCATCCCGTCAATCCTGTCTGTCAATCCTGTCTATTGGGCGCTCTATCTTTCCGCGTTCTGCACCGTGGCGCGCCAGGCGGCGAGGGCCTCCTCGCGGCTGGTGCCCAAATCGACGATGGGGGCCGGGTAGTCGCGGCCGATGACCGCCCCATGCTCCCGCTGCACCGTCCCGGGGGCGGTCCAGGGGGCGTGCAGCCAGCGATCGGGCAGCGCCGCGATCTCCGGCACCCAGCGGCGGATGTAGGCGCCGTCGGGGTCGAAGCGCTCCGACTGCCGCACCGGGTTGAAGACCCGGAAGAAGGGGGCGGCGTCGGCGCCGCAGCCGGCGGTCCACTGCCAGCCCAGGGTGTTGTTGGCCAGGTCCGCGTCCACCAGGGTGTCCCAGAACCAGCGCGCGCCTTCCAGCCAGTGGATGCGCAGGTTCTTGGTCAGCAGCGAGGCGGCCACCATCCGCACCCGGTTGTGCATCCAGCCGCTGGTCCACAGCTCGCGCATCCCCGCGTCCACCAGCGGGTAGCCGGTCCGTCCGCGCTGCCAGGCTTCCAGCTCCGGGCCCGTCTCCCGCCAGGGGAACCGGGCATAGCGGCGATCCAGCGGGCTGTCGCTGGTCTCGGGGAAGTGGTG
>JAQVKR010000374.1 GCA_028694565.1 Gammaproteobacteria bacterium
CCGAGGCGGTCCTCCAGCACGATTTCGTCCCGCAGCCGCTGCTGCAGTGCTATGGCCTCGCGCGGGCTGAGGTCCCAGGCATGCGGGGAGTGGATGCGCATGGCGGCATGGTCGTCCAGGTCGGCAGGCGGATCAAGGGATGAACGGCGTTGCGCGATCCGTTGTCGTATGATTCAGGGGCCGGCTGCAATTGGACGAAAACAACGAACCAGGAGTGATGCCATGAAGGCTTACGTACGCAATCTGCTGTTTATCCTCGGTCTGCTCGCTTTCAGCACGGCGGCGTTCGCCGCCGAAGAGGCGACGGAGGACACCTACGACCAGGATTCCGTCCTGCAGGCGGCCGAGGAGTTCTTCGGCGAGGCCTCCTCGGGCCTGGCGAACATCATCGAGAAGGTGTTCAAGGAGCAGGGGCGGCCCAACGGCTTCATCAAGGGCGAGGAGGCCAGCGGCGCGATCGGCGTCGGCCTGCGCTACGGCAACGGCACCCTCACCCTCAAGAACGGCGGCTCGCGCAAGGTCTACTGGCAGGGCCCGTCCATCGGCTGGGATCTGGGCGCCAACGCCTCGAAGGCCTTCACCCTGGTCTACCACATGAAGTCCACCGACCAGATCTTCCAGCGCTTCCCGGGCGTCGAGGGCACCCTCTACTACGTGGGCGGCTTCGGGGTGAACTACCAGCAGTCCGGCGACGTCATTCTCGCCCCCATCCGTGCCGGCGTCGGCCTGCGCGCGGGCGCCAACGTGGGCTATCTCCACTACACCCGCAAGAAGTCCTGGGTGCCGTTCTGAGGACGAGCCTTTGAATAGACAGGATTAACAGGATTGACAGGATAATTTAAAAGGAAGGTTGACCGCAGATTACGCCGATCTACACAGATTGAACCGGTCCGGAATGGAGCGGGTGTTCCGGGGCTCATGCCCGCGCATTGTCGTGGATTCGCTGTAAGCGCGCGCATCCTGAGCCCCTAAGACCGGATTTTCGTCCAGCGCGCTGTCTGGCCTCGAAGAGAATCTGTGCAATCTGCGTAATCTGTGGAGAGAGCGCCTTTGGTCTTTAATCCTGTTGATCCTGTAAATCCTGTCGATGGAAAATCATTTCATCCCCGCTTGAGGAGGACGTAGACGGCGCCGGTGCCGCCGTCCACGGGGCGGGCGGTGCAGAAGGCCAGCACTTCGTCGCGCTGGCGCAGCCAGTGGTTGAGCTTGATCTTGAGCACCGGCTGGCGGTTGCGGGAGCCGCGCCCCTTGCCGTGGATGACGCGCACGCAGCGGATGGCGTGGATGCGGCACTCGCGCAGGAACTCCGCCAGCGCCGCGCGGGCCACGGCCGCGGTCATCCCGTGCAGATCGAGCTCGGCCTCCACCGGGATCTGGCCCCGGCGCAGCCGGCGCAGGACGCTGTGCTGCAGGCCCGGGCGCCAGTGGAGCAGTTCCTCGCCCGTCTCCAGCTCCGCCGGGTCGTGCTGGTCCGAGAGCATGTCCACCAGCACGCGGGCCTCGTCGCGCTGGCGCTGCAGCGCGGCCGGGGGCGGGGCGGGCGGACGCAGCGGCACCTTGTCCTGGGGCAGCGGGCACACCTCTCCCACCACCTCGTGGAACAGGTGGACATCCTCCGGTCTGACGCTTCTCTTCTTCCTGCTCATGGGTCCGAATCGGCGTGCCGGCCAGGCGCCGCGCCGCGAATGCGGACGGCCCGGCTGAAACATGGCTTTACTGTCGGGATGGTTAGTATCATACGCAGCCGGCGCAGGGTAACCCAGCGCGCCGGCCGCCTGTCCGACCTTTGACCGAACCGGGAACGAATCGATGCATCGAGAGGCCGTTGAACACCTGCACACCGTGCTCGATTTCATCCGCTGGGGGGCGAGCCGCTTCAACGCGGCGGGGCTGACCCTCGGCCACGGCACCGACAGCGCCTGGGACGAGGCGGTGGCGCTGGTGCTGCACGCCCTGCACCTGCCCCTGGACGCCGATCCCCGCATCATGGGCGCGCGCCTGACCCCCTCGGAGCGCGGCCAGGTGGCGGAGCTGCTCCGGCGCCGGGTCGAGGAGCGCATTCCCGGCCCCTATCTCACCCACGAGGCCTGGTTCGCGGGGTTGCCGTTCTACGTGGACGAGCGGGTGCTGGTGCCGCGCTCCCCCATCGCCGAGCTCATCGGCAACGGTTTCGAGCCCTGGATCGACGCCGACCGGGTGGATCGCATCCTGGATCTCTGCACCGGCAGCGGCTGCATCGCCATCGCCTGCGCCCTGGCCTTCCCCGACGCCCAGGTGGATGCCGTGGACATCTCCCCCGAGGCGCTGGAAGTGGCGGCCATCAACGTGGAGCGCCACGGGCTGGAGGAGAGCGTGGAACTGATCCCCTCCGATCTGTTCGAGGGGGTGAAGGGACGGCGCTACGACCTGATCGTCGGCAACCCGCCCTACGTGGACGCCGAGGACATGGCGGGGCTGCCCCCGGAATTCCGCCACGAGCCGGAGCTGGGCCTGGCCGCGGGGGCGGACGGCCTGGACGTGGTGGTGCGCATCCTGGCGCAGGCTTCAGACTACCTCGCGGCGGATGGTATTATCGTGGTCGAGGTGGGCAACAGCGAGGCGGCCCTGGCCGCGCGCTTCCCCCAGGTGCCGTTTCTCTGGCTCGACTTCGAGCATGGCGGCCAGGGGGTCTTCCTGCTCACCGCCGAACAGCTCAGGCGGCACCGTTCCGCGTTCACCGCGGCCTGAACCGGGCTACGCAGCGACGCCGCAGCCGCAGCAGGAGATTCGCATGCACCGAGCCAAGACCGCCGAGGAGTACGTGGAGCTGATCCGCCAGGCCCTGATCGAGGTGGAGGAGCTGCGCGCCTCCTTCGAGTGGGACCTGGACGACATGTCCCGCATCCCCGGCTTCCTCGACCCCCTGGAGCAGAGCCTGGCCGGCCTGCTGAGGAAGATGGAGGACGGAACCTACATCTGGGCCGACGGCGATCTGCCGTTCATGCCCCTGGTGCGCCGGAACAGCACCAAGATCCCCTTCGCCGACCTGCTCGACACCATCAACGAGACCCACCTCAAGGGGCTCGACGTGGAGCAGGCCGGGAGCTGAGGCCGCACGCACACGCCCGCACAACCCGACACCCGACCCATACACCGCCGCCCGGGCGGACGACGAGGCATCCGGCCTCGGGAGCAGAATCATGGAACAGACCATCGTCTTCGACCAGGACCTCATCCGGAAATACGACAAGTCCGGTCCCCGCTACACCTCCTACCCGACGGCGGTGCAGTTCCACGACGGCTTCGACGCCGCCCGCTACCGCGAGGTGGCCGAGGCCACCAACCGCGAGGCCGGGCCCCGGCCCCTGTCGCTCTACTTCCACATTCCGTTCTGCGACACGGTCTGCTTCTACTGCGCCTGCAACAAGGTGGTGACCAAGGACCGCGCCAAGGCCC
>JAQVKR010000375.1 GCA_028694565.1 Gammaproteobacteria bacterium
CGAGCGCCGCCGCCAGCTCGCAGCCGAGCTCGAGCGCCGCGGCGGAGTGGGGCGAGAAATCCACCGGCACCAGGATCGGTGCCTTCGAATGCTCCTCTGCCATCTGCGCATCCTCCCTGGCGGGGTCTCCCGCGCCGGGCCGCCCGGCGCGGGAACGGCCGGGACAGGCTGTGCCGCGCCGGTCAGGACTGGACGCGGCGCTGGAAGTGGCTCACAAGCTTGCGGCGCACTTTCTTCTGTTTATGCTTGACGGCCGCGGCCAGGCGGCGCTGGGCGACGCCGATCAGCAGCTCCTGGCAGCTCTTGGCGTCCTGGCCCGGCGCGGGCTGGCGCTGCACGTAGGAACCGTCGGGCTGCAAATCCCAGGCGCTGCGGCGGTCGCTCAGCTGCACGTCGAGAATCAGCCGCAGCTCCTGGCGCAGGTCGATGTCCTCCACCGGCGCCACCACTTCCACCCGGCTCTCCAGGTTGCGCTTCATCAGGTCGGCCGAGCCGATGTAGTACTCCTCGGCGCCGCCGTTGCGGAAATAGTAGATGCGTCCGTGCTCCAGGAACCGGCCGACGATGCTGATGACCTGGGCGCTTTCGCTCAGCCCCGGCAGGCCGGGGCGGAAGCGGCAGGTGTCGCGCACGATGAGATCCACCTTCACCCCGGCCTGGGTCGCGCGATAGAGGGCGCGGGTGATGTCCGCGTCCTCCAGGGCGTTCATCTTGAACTGGATGTGGCCCGGGCTCTCCTCGGAGTGGCTGCTGATTTCGCGCTCGATCTTCTCCAGCAGCGTCTTCTTCAGGGTGTAGGGCGCGGCGAGGATCTTGCGGTAGCTGGGCGGCGGCGAGTAGCCGGTGAGGAAGTTGAACAGCTCGGTGAGATCCTGGCCGATGTCGTTGTCGCCGGTGAGCAGCCCCAGGTCGGTGTAGAGGCGCGCGGTGCCGGCGTGGTAGTTGCCGGTGCCGATGTGGGCGTAGCGGCGCAGGCCGTTGTAGTCGCGGCGCACCACCAGGATGATCTTGCTGTGGGTCTTCAGCCCGACCACGCCGTAGGTGACGTGGATGCCCGCCTCCTCCAGCCGCTTGGCCCAGTTGATGTTGGCCTGCTCGTCGAAGCGCGCCTTGAGTTCCACCAGCACCGCCACCTGCTTGCCGTTGCGGGCGGCGTTCACCAGCGACTCGATCACCTTGCCCTCGCCCGAGGTGCGGTAGAGGGTCATCTTGATGGCCAGCACCTTGGGATCGTTGCTGGCGGTGCGCAGGAACCGCTCCACCGAGGTGCTGAACGACTCGTAGGGGTGCTGGAGCAGGATCGGCCCGCCGTCGCGGATGATGTGGAAGATGTTGCGCTTGTCGTGGGCCAGCCGCGGATGATCGATGGGGTAGTGGGGCGGATCGTGCAGCTCGGTGGATTCGAGGCCCGCGATCTCGAACATGTCGCGCATGGCCATCATGCCCTCGATCTCGAACACGTCCGCCTCCTCGTCGAGGCCCAGTTCGGCGGCGAGCATTCCCCGGTGGACCGGGTTCATGTCCTTCTGCACCTCCAGGCGCACGATGGGCGCGAAGTGGCGCTCGCGCAGCTCGGTCTCGATCATCTCCAGCAGGTCGTCGGCCTGCTCCTCGTCGAGCTCCACGTTGGCGTTGCGGGTGACGCGGAACAGCTCGCAGGAGACGATCTCCATGCCGGGGAAGAGCAGGTCGAGGTTGTTGGCCACCACCTCCTCCAGGGGGACGAAGGTGTTGTCGCCGCCCACCCGGAGCAGCCGCGGCGCGATGCCCCGGATGGCGGGCACCTTGATGCGCGCCATGTGCAGCACGTTGTCGGTGTCGCCGCTGTGGCGCAGGGTGACCAGCAGGTTCATCGCCAGGTTGGAGATGAAGGGGAAGGGGTGCCCCGGGTCCATGGCGAGCGGCGTCAGGAGCGGAAAGATGTTGGTGACGAACTCCTGCCGCACCAGATCGCGCTGGGCCGGCTCGAGCTGCTCGTAGCGCAGCAGCCGGATGTCCTGCTCGGCCAGCAGTTCCAGCACCCGGTGGTAGGCGGCCCGCTTGCGCAGGGTGAGCTCGCGGATGAAGGCGTGGGCGTCGCTGATCTGCTGCGCCGGGGTGCGTCCGTCGACGGTGGTCTCGTTGCGTCCCGCGGCCACCAGCTGCTTGAGGCCGCCGATGCGCTTCATGAAGAACTCGTCCATGTTGCCGCTGACGATGGCGATGAACTTGACCCGCTCCAGCAGCGGGGTCCGGTCGTCCTCCGCCTCGTGCAGCACGCGCTGGTTGAAGGCGAGCCAGGTGAGCTCGCGGTTGAGATAGAGCTCGGAACTGCCCAGGTCGTACTTGGGCACCGCCTTCGCCCGGGGGCGGCGTTTGGGCCGGGTGGTCGCGGCCGGGGTCCGGGGCGCGCTGTGGGTGTCACTCATCGGGGTTCACCATCGGGGCAGTCGAAGCGGGGAACATAATGAGAATGATAGTACCACGCGGTCCCATGGGCGCGAGCCGGGCGCCGCGACCGGAAGCCATCTTCAACCTGGGATGCGCGGACGGGGGCGGGGAGGTCCCGAGCGGGCGGATTGTCGCCGCGGGGCCGCCGCCGGCGGGTGTGGCTGGATCGGGCGGCGTCGGCCCCGGCGCCGGTCAGCCGGCCGGGATGCCGCTGACGGCCGTCACCCGGAGGGTGAAGAAGCTGCCGTCGGCGTCGCGGTGGGTGATCTTGACCGGCAGGTAGGCGAGGTTCTCGGCGCACCAGATGGTGGTCACGCGCCCCTTGCGGTCCTTCTGGCGCTGGACCTTGACCGTGCGAAGGTCGCCGAGCGCGGTCGGCAGCGTCTCCATGCCCTGGAAATCCACCTGGTAGACCTTGAGCTTGCCGCCGTCGGCCACGTGATAGGAAAGATCCCGCCGGCCGTGGCTCAGGTCCAGCATCAGCGCCAGCTGGTAGCCGAGCTTGTCCTGGGTGCCCTGGGGGATCTCCATGGTCCAGGGTTCGTTCTCCACCCGGTTCAGGACCTTGCCGGCGGCCCAGTCGAAGCGCAGATCGGCTTCGCGCTCGCGCTTGCTTCCGGTGTGCTGGTAGGTGTAGCGCAGGGGCTGGACCTGGCCGTCGCGGCCGTAGACCCACTGGCTGGTCTCGCGGATGCGGTCGTCGCGGAACAGGGCGAGGACGCCGATGGGGCGGGTGAAGGACTCGTACATGTAGTGCCCGTCCTCGCGGCGCAGGCGCACCTGCAGCTCCGCCACGTCGAGGCCGTTGAGCGACAGGGTGTAGTCGGCCTCGAACTCGGGCAGGGGGGCGTGGGCGGCCGCCAGCGGCAGGGACACGGCCAGCAGGGCGGATGCCGCCAGCAGCAGGCCCCGTGTCAGCCGCCGGCGCCGGCTCATGGCGCCGCCGCCTCCGCCGCCTCGGGGCGGAAATCGTGGCCGCCGGGCCCCAGGGGCTTCCCG
>JAQVKR010000016.1 GCA_028694565.1 Gammaproteobacteria bacterium
CGAGCGCGAGCCGTCCACGGCGGCGGCCAGGTTGAGGCCGCTGAGCGGAACCGCCTTGGGCTCGCCGCTGCTGCCGCTGGTGGCGATGACCAGGTGGGTCGCCTCCACCGCCAGCGGCTCCGCCACGGGCGCTGCGGACGCCGGCGCGGCGGCCAGCAGCCGCGCCCCGTCCAGGGTCGGCAGCGCATCCGGTGCGGGGGCGCCGTCGGTTACCGCCCGGGTGGCGCCGCCCAGGCGCAGGAGCCGCTCCAGCAGCGCCGGCGGCAGGTCGGGGTTGAGCGGCAGGAGATGCAGACCGGCCCGGGGCGCGGCATGCAGGAGCAGGGCGGTCAGCAGCCGATCCCGGCTGAGCACCGCCAGGCCGCCGCCCGCACCACCGCTCCATGCGCCGAGCCGCCGCGCCAGCCCGGCGACGCGCACCTCCAGGTCCGCGTAGCTCCAGGCCTCCTGGCCGTGGTACAGGGCCGGCGCCTCCGGCGCGCGGCGCGCCCCATGCCGGAGCCAGGCGGCGGGGGAGGAGGGCGCAAGGGCGGCAGGCTCCACGGGATGATCTCGCTGACGGGGAAGAGGAACCCCCATCATGCACGCCGGGGCGGCGCTGGCAAGCGCATGGCCCCTCGCTGCGCCCTCCCGGCCACTCCCCGGCGGGCGCCGGCCGGAACGGAGCCGGGCCCGCCATTGCGGCGAACCCGGCTCCGGCACCCGCGGGCGGGTGCGGCCGGATTTGTTTACTGGCTGGCCAGCCAGGCGGCGATGGCGGCGATCTCCTCATCGTTCACCATCGCCATGATGGGCTTCATGGCGGCGGTCTGGCCATTGGCCCGGGCGCCGCTCTTGATGTCCTTCATCTGCGCGGCCAGGTACTGCCCGTTCTGGCCGGCGATCCTGGGATAGGTGGGTATGAGGGGGGTCTTGGCATCGGCGCCGTGGCAGACATTGCAGGTCTTCTGGACATACAGGGCGGCCCCATCGGCGGCCAGGGCCGGCGTGGCGGCGACGGCCAGGGCCGCGGCCAGGACCCGCACGGAAAGGTTGGGCTTGCGCATGGCTTGTTCACTCCCTTGCAGTATTTCGTTTCGGATGGTTTGACACGATCGATTGTTGTTATTGGCGATCCTCATCCTCGTCCTGGCGCCCACCCGCTCCGGCAACGACCGCCGGCAATTCGAGCGCCCACAATTTACTTGATTTTTGTCAAGGAATTCCAGTGATCCGGCCAATTCGCCGCCGCCCTTGCTAGACTTGTGTACCGCTTCACCCCGGGGGGCGCTTTCAGAGCCTCCCGGGGTGAAGCGGTACACTAGGGAACCCCTTTCCAGCCCTGCCGAGACCGACCATGCCAGTGGACCGCTATGCGGTGATGGGCAACCCCATCGCCCACAGTAAATCGCCCCGCATCCACGCCGCCTTCGCCGCGCAGACCGGCCAGGCGCTCGCCTATGAGGCCATCCTGGTTCCGCTGGGCGGCTTCCAGGACGCCCTGGAGAGCTTCGCGTCCGGGGGCGGGCGCGGCCTCAACATCACCGTTCCCTTCAAGCAGGAAGCCTGGGCGGCCGTGGACTCGCGCAGCCCGCGGGCGGAGCGCGCCCGGGCGGTGAACACCATCGTCCTGGGTGGGGAGGGCCGTCGTTACGGCGACAACACCGACGGGGTGGGCCTGGTGCGCGACCTGACCGTGAACCACGGCGCGGTGCTGGCGGGTCGGCGGCTGCTGCTGCTCGGCGCCGGCGGCGCCGCCCGCGGCGTGCTCGGCCCGCTGCTGGAGGAGAGGCCGGCGTCCCTGCTGATCGCCAACCGCACCGCCCGGCGGGCCGAGGAATTGGCGGCCGACCACGGCGACCTGGGCCCGGTGAGCGGCGGCGGTTTCGACGTGCTCGCGGAGGAGGAGGGCTTCGACCTGGTCATCAACGCCACCGCCGCCAGCCTGCAGGGGGCGGTGCCGCCCCTGCCCGGGCACTGCCTGGCGCCGGGCGCGTGGTGCTACGACCTCATGTACGCCGCCGAGCCCACCGCGTTCCTCACCTGGGCCGAGGCCCACGGCGCCGAGCGGGCCATCGACGGCCTGGGCATGCTGGTGGAGCAGGCCGCCGAGTCCTTCGCCCTGTGGCGGGGCGTGCGCCCCGACACCGCCCCGGTGATCCGGATGCTGCGCGGGGGGTGAGTTGGGACAACTAGACAGGATTTACAGGATTTGGAAAAGCGCGTCAGGCACCACAAACCGGCTACATTTCGGACCAACCACTGACGAACCTGGTGCAGGACACGGCACTGATTTGGCAAGGACACGACCACGAAGAGGCGCCCCTCGTGGCCGTGCGTCAGATCCACCCCGCTTCCCCCCGCCGTGGATAAACTCCTTAAATCCTGCACATCCTGTCAATCCTGTCTATTTCCAGATCTCAGCGCATGGTGACCAGTTCCTCGGCGCTGGTGGGGTGCAGGGCCACGGTGTTGTCCAGATCGGCCTTGGTGGCGCCCATCTTCAGCGCCACGGCGAAGCCCTGCAGCATCTCGTCGGCGCCCAGCCCGATGAGGTGCACGCCCACCACCTTCTCCTGCGCCCCCACGGTCACCAGCTTCATGGCGGTGGGAGAGGGGTGGGAGGTGAGCGCGGCGTACATGGGGGTGAAGCTGGTCTGGTAGCACTTCACGCTCTGGGGGCCGAACCGCTCCAGCGCCTGGGCCTCGGTGAGGCCGACGGTGCCGACGGGCGGGTGGCTGAAGACCACCGTGGGCACGTTCTCGTAGTCGAGCCGCAGCTCCGGCCGGCCGCCGAACAGGCGCGTGGCCAGGCGGCGGGCGGCGGCGATGGCCACCGGCGTCAGCGCGATCCGGCCGGTCACGTCGCCCACCGCGTAGATGCCCGGAACGTTGGTGTTCTCGAACGGGTCGGTGGGGATGAAGCCGCCGGCGTCGGTCTCCACCCCGGCCGCCTCCAGGTTCAGGTCCGCGGTGGCGGGATCGCGGCCGATGGCCCAGATCAGGCTGTCGAAGCCGGCCAGCTCGGTGCCGTGGTCGCAGTGCAGCCGGAGACCGTCGTCACTGCGCTCCACCGCCGTGAGCGTGGTGTTGGTCACCACCTGGATGCCCTCGTCCTGCATCGCCTCCAGCAGGGTCTCCCGCAGCAGGGCGTCGAAGCCGTCCAGGACATGCTCGCGGCGGATGACCAGGGTGACCTCGGAGCCGAGCGCCTGGAGCACCCCGGCCAGCTCCACGGCGATGTAGCCGGCGCCCACCACCGCCACCTTGCGCGGCTGCGCCTCCAGGGCGAAGAAGCCGTCGGAGGTGATGCCGAGCTCGGCGCCGGGAATCGACGGCAGGCGCGGCACCGCGCCCGGGGCGATGACGATGTGATCGGCGCTGTAGCGCTCGCCCTCCACCTCGATGGTGCGGCTGTCGAGGAAGCGGGCGCGACCCCGGATCTCGTCGATGCCGGAGTCCTTCAGATAGCCGTGGTACCAGGCGTTGATGTTGCCGATGTAGCGCTCGCGGGCCGCCACCAGGCGGCCCCAGTCGAGCCCGCCGGCGCGCACGTCGAAGCCGTAGTCTGGGGCATCGCGCAGGGTATGGGCGATGGAGCCGGCGAACCACATCACCTTTTTCGGCACGCAGCCCACGTTGACGCAGGTGCCGCCGATGCGGCCGGACTCCACCACCGCGCAGCGGGCGCCGTGGGTCACCGCCCGCTCGGCCACGGAGAGCCCGCCGCTGCCGCCGCCGATGGCAATCAGATCGTAGTGTTTGCTGGACACGTCAGCCTCCTCTCGGACAGAGGCCGAATCTAGCGGAACGGGGCGGGGATGGCAAAGGGACGGCCGCCCGGCGCCGGCCGGGGAGACCGGGAAGCTGGCCGCTGGCGGCCGGAAACTGGTATCTTTCCCCCTCTCACGACAACGCGCTGAATCCCATGGACAACCCCCTGCTGGACATGACCGGGCTGCCGCCCTTCTCGGCGTTGCGCCCGGAGCACGTGGAGCCCGCCATCGACGCGGTGCTGGAGGAGAACCGCGGCCGGGTGGCGGCGCTGCTGGCGGCCACGGATCACTACACCTGGGACAGCCTGGTGGCCCCGCTGGAGGCCCTGGAGGATCGGCTCAACCGCACCTGGTCGCCGGTGAGCCACATGAACTCGGTGGTGAACACCCCCGAGCTGCGCGCCGCCTACAACGCCTGCCTGCCCAGGCTTTCCGACTATGCCACCGAGATGGGGCAGAACGAGGCGCTCTACGCCGCCTTCCGGTCCATCGCCGAGCGCGCCGACTTCGGCGCCCTGGACCCGGTCCGCCAGCGCATCGTCGGCAATGCGCTGCGCGACTTCCGCCTCGCCGGCGTCGCCCTCGACCCGGAGCGCCGGGAGCGCTTCCGGGCCATCCAGCAGCGCCTCAGCACCCTCACCTCGAAGTTCGAGGAGAACCTGCTCGACGCCACCCACGCCTGGTTCCGGCAGGTCACCGACACGGCCGAGCTGGCGGGCCTCCCGGAAAGCGCGCTGGCGGCGGCGCGCCAGGCCGCCGCCAGCCGGGAGCTCGACGGCTGGGTCTTCACCCTCGAGTACCCGAGCTATTTCGCGGTGATGAGCTACGCCGAACACCGCCCCCTGCGCGAGGCGCTCTACACCGCCTACGTCACCCGGGCCTCGGACCAGGGCCCCCATGCCGGGCGCTGGGACAACGGACCGGTGATGGAGGAGATCCTGGCCCTGCGCCACGAGCTGGCCCGGCTGCTCGGCTTCCGCAACTACGCCGAGCGCTCGCTCGCCACCAAGATGGCGCCGGACACCGGGGCGGTGCTCGCCTTCCTCGAGGACCTGGCCGGGCGCTCGCTCGCCATGGCCCGGGAGGAGCTGGAGACGCTGCACCGCTACGCCCGCGAGCACCACGGCCTGGCGCGGCCCGAGAGCTGGGACATCACCTACTGCTCCGAGCAGCTGCGCCGCCACAGGCACCAGCTCTCCCAGGAGGATCTGCGCCCCTACTTCCCCGAGCCGCGGGTGCTGGAGGGGCTGTTCGCCGTGGTGGAGCGGCTCTACGGCGTGCGCGCCGAACTCCAGCCCGGGGTGGACACCTGGCACCCGGACGTGCGCTTCTACCGGCTGGTGGACGAGGCGGGCGAGGTGCGCGGCCGGTTCTACCTCGATCTCTACGCCCGCGCCCACAAGCGCGGCGGGGCATGGATGGACGAGTGCATCGTCCGCCGTGTCGACGGCCAGGGCCGGGTGCAGGTTCCGGTGGCCTACCTCACCTGCAACTTCAACGCGCCGGTGGAGGGCCGCCCGGCGCTGTTCACCCACAACGAGGTGCTGACCCTGTTCCACGAGTTCGGCCACGGCCTGCACCACATGCTCACCCGCATCGATCACGCCAGCGTGGCGGGGATCAACGGCGTGGCCTGGGACGCGGTGGAGCTGCCCAGCCAGTTCCTGGAGAACTGGTGCTGGGAGCCGGAGGCGCTGGCGCTCGTCTCCGGTCATCACGAGACCGGCGAGCCCCTGCCGCAGGAGCTCATCGGGCGCCTGCGCGGCGCGCGCAATTTCCAGGCGGGAATGCAGATGGTGCGCCAGCTCGAGTTCGGCCTGTTCGACTTCCGCCTGCACCTGGAGTACGACCCGGCGCGCGGCGCCCGGGTGCAGGAGATCCTCGACGAGGTGCGGGCCCAGGTGGCGGTGGTGGCCCCGCCGGCCTTCAACCGCTTCCAGCACAGCTTCTCCCACATCTTCGCCGGCGGCTACGCGGCCGGCTACTACAGCTACAAGTGGGCGGAAGTGCTGGCCTCCGACGCCTTCTCGCTGTTCGAGGAGCAGGGCATCTTCGACGCCGAGACCGGACGCCGCTTCCTGCGCACCATTCTGGAGCGGGGCGGCGCCCAGGAGCCCATGGAGCTGTTCGTCGAGTTCCGCGGCCGGGAGCCCGAGATCGACGCCCTGCTGCGCCACAGCGGCATCGCCGCCTGATGATCATGAGCAACCGACGCCCCCTGTTCCTCGCCGCCATGGCGCTGCTGCTCCTGCTGCCGCCGATGCCGGCCCCCCGGGCCGCCACCGAGACCCGCTACGTGAGCGATCAGCTGCTGCTGGAGGTCCGCGCCGAGCCCGACCCGGCCGCGGCCGCCGAGGCCACGCTGCCCACGGGCACCCCGGTGGAGGTGCTGGAGCAGCGGGACGGCATGGCCAGGATCCACGCCGCGGACGGCACCGAGGGATGGGTCGACAGCGCCTTTCTGATGGGGGAGCAGCCGGCGCGGCTGCGGCTGCTGACCACCGAGGATCGCCTGCAGAAGGCGCGGGAGGAGATCGACCGGCTGCGGGAGGAGAACGAGCGCCTGCAGGGGCGCGATGGGCCGTCACCGGCGGCGGGCGACGGTGACGCCCGGCTGCAGGTGGAGAACGCGGCCCTCAGGGCGCGCATCGAGCGGGCGACGGCCGTGCTGCGCGGCGAGGAGGCGCCGGCGGAAGCCGCCCCCGGGGAAGCCGGGCCGGCCGCCAGCGCGCCCCTGGCCTGGCTGGGCCTGGCGCTCGGGGCCCTGCTGGCGGGCTTCCTGCTGGGCACCCGCTGGATGGACCGCCGCCAGCGCCGGCGCCTGGGCGGCTTCCGGCTCTGAGCCGCCGCGGCAGTTCACCTTCCAGTTCCTAAACGCAAAGGCGCAAAGGACAGGGAAGGTGGTTGCAATCCGGCCCGTCAAGCCTGGTGATAAGCCCCGGCGGGCCCGAATCCAACCCGGACTGCACACGCCATATTGTTCCTGGCGTCTTGGCGTCTTCGCGTTGAACCGATTCCATGCCCCAGCCAGTACGGGCGGCCGGTAGCCGGAGGCCGGCGCTGCGGTCAGGAATGGTAGGGTGCGCTGAGCTCGTGCACCGCCCGCACCAGGGCCGCGGCATGGTCTGGGTTCACGTCCGGGTGGATGCCGTGGCCCAGGTTGAACACGTGGCCCGTCCCCTTGCCGTAGGAGGCCAGGACGGTCGCTACCTCGTCCCGGATCCGCTCCGGGCCCGCGTAGAGGACGCAGGGATCGAGATTCCCCTGCAGGGCCACCCGGTCGCCGACCCGGGCGCGGGCATCGGCGAGATCGGTGGTCCAGTCCAGCCCCACCCCGTCGCAGCCGGTCGCGGCGATCCCCTCCAGCCACTGCCCGCCGCCCTTGGTGAACAGGATGACCGGCACCCGCCGGCCATCGGCCTCCCGGGTGACGCCCTCCACGATGCGCGCCATGTAGTCCAGGGAGAATTCGCGGTAGGCGCGGGGCGTCAGCACGCCGCCCCAGGTGTCGAACACCATCAGGGCCTGGGCGCCGGCGGCCACCTGGGCGTTGAGGTAGGCGATGACGCTCCGGGTCAGCACCTCCAGCACCCGGTGCAGCAGGGCCGGGCGGTCGAACAGCATCCCCTTCACCCGGGCGAAGTTCTTGCTGGTGCCGCCCTCGACCACGTAGGTGGCCAGGGTCCAGGGGCTGCCGCTGAAGCCGATGAGGGGCACCCGGCCGTCCAGCTCGCGCCGGATCAGCCGCACCGCATCCATCACGTAGCGCAGCTCGCCCTCCGGGTCGGGCACGTGCAGGCGATCGACGTCACGCTCCTTGCGCACCGGATTCTCGAACACCGGCCCCTCGCCCTCCTCGAAGGAGAGCCCCAGGCCCATGGCGTCGGGCACGGTGAGGATGTCGGAGAAGAGGATGGCCGCGTCCAGCGGGAAGCGCTCCAGCGGCTGCAGGGTCACCTCGCAGGCCAGCTCGGGCGTCTGGCACAGGGTCATGAAATCCCCCGCCCGGGCCCGGGTCGCGCGGTACTCGGGCAGGTAGCGCCCGGCCTGGCGCATCATCCACACCGGGGTCACATCCACGGGCTGGCGCAGCAGCGCGCGGAGAAAACGGTCGTTCTTCAGCTCAGTCATGGGGACCCCGGTTGAAAAGCCTCAATAGACAGGATTAACAGGATTTCCGGCGCCGATTCGGCCGGCGCGTGCAACGTTACTTCGGACCACCGGCGACGGGCAAGCCTTCGACCCAATCCTGCACATCCTGCAAATCCTGTCTATTCGTTTCTTTCAGACCCCGAGATAGGCGAGGATGCCCTCGGCGGCGTTGCGGCCCTCGAACACGGCGCGCACCACGAGATCCGAACCGCGCACCATGTCGCCGCCGGCGAAGACCTTGGGGTTGGTGGTCTGGAACCTGATCTTCCCCAGTTCGGGCGCCTTCACCCGGCCGCGCTCGTCCACCTCGATGCCGAATTCGCTGAACCAGGGCTGGGGGTTCGGGCGGAAGCCGAAGGCGATGATGACCGCGTCGGCGGGAATGATCTCCTCGCTGCCCGGCACCGTCTCCGGCGTGCGCCGGCCGCGCTCGTCGGGCTCGCCGAGGCGGGTGGTGACCACCTTCACGCCTTCCACCCGGCCGTTGCCCACCACGGCCACCGGCTGGCGGTTCCAGAGGAACTGCACCCCTTCCTCCTTGGCGTTGGCCACCTCGCGCCGGGAGCCGGGCATGTTGGCCTCGTCACGGCGGTAGGCGCAGGTGACGGAGGCGGCGCCCTGGCGAATGGAGGTGCGGTTGCAGTCCATGGCGGTGTCGCCGCCGCCCAGCACCACCACGCGCTTGCCGGCCATGTCGATGAACTCGGCGGGGCTCTTCTCGTAGCCCAGGCGGCGGTTGATGTTGGAGATGAGGAACGGCAGGGCCTCGTGGACCCCGGGCAGGTCCTCGCCGGGGAAGCCGCCCTTCATGTAGGTGTAGGTGCCCATGCCCAGGAACACCGCGTCATACTCGTCCAGCAGCCGCTGGAAGGGCATGTCGGCGCCGATCTCCACCCCGAGCTCGAAGCGGACGCCCATCTCCTCCATGATCGCGCGGCGGGTGCGGACGACGGACTTCTCCAGCTTGAACTCCGGAATGCCGAAGGTGAGCAGGCCGCCGATTTCGGGATGGCGGTCGAACACCACCGGCTCCACGCCGTTGCGCACCAGGATATCGGCGCACCCGAGTCCGGCCGGGCCGGCGCCGACGATGGCGACCCGCTTGCCGGTGCTGACCACCTGGGAGAGGTCCGGACGCCAGCCGGCGGCGAGGGCCTGGTCGGTGATGTAGCGCTCCACCGCGCCGATGGTCACCGCGCCGAAGCCGTCGTTGAGGGTGCAGGCGCCCTCGCACAGGCGGTCCTGGGGGCACACCCGGCCGCACACCTCCGGCAGGGAGTTGGTGCGGTGGGAGATCTCCGCCGCCTCCAGCAGGCGCCCCTCGGCCACCAGCTGCAGCCAGTTGGGGATGTAGTTGTGCACCGGGCACTTCCACTCGCAGTAGGGATTCCCGCAGTGGAGACAGCGGTGGGCCTGGATCGCCGCGCTTTCGGCGTCGAACTGGCCGTAGATCTCGGCGAACTCCCGGCGCCGCTCGTCGGCCGGCTTCTTCGCCGGATCCACGCGCGGGACCTCGATGAACTGGAAGACGTTGTTCGGACGGTCAGCCATTACCGGAAAATCCTCGTCACTGCGGTCATTCGTTGCGGGTCTTGAGGCTGTCGAGCAGGTTCTCCAGCTCGGCCGCCTTCGGCTTCACCAGCCAGAACTGGCCCAGATAGTCCTCGAAGCGCTCCAGGATCTCCCGGCCCCAGTCGCTGCCGGTCTCCTTCACGAACTCCTCGACAATCTGCCGCAGGTGGTGACGGTAGGCCTCCATCGCCTCGGTGTCGATGCGATGGATGTCGATCATCTCGTGGTTGCAGAGATCGACGAAGGTGTTCTCCTCGTCCAGGACGTAGGCCAGTCCGCCGGTCATGGCGGCGCCGAAGTTGTGCCCGGTCCTGCCGAGCACCACCAGCACGCCGCCGGTCATGTACTCGGCGCAGTGATCGCCCACCCCCTCCACGACCGCCATCACGCCGGAGTTGCGCACCCCGAAGCGCTCGCCCGCGGTGCCGGCGGCGTAGAGCCTCCCGCCGGTGGCCCCGTACAGGCAGGTGTTGCCCATGATGGGCGTGGTGCGGCTATCGAACCGGCTGCCCCTGGGCGGGTGAAGCACCAGCTTGCCACCGGCCATGCCCTTGCCCACGTAGTCGTTGGCATCGCCCTCCAGGACCAGGTGCAGACCGCCGGCGTTCCAGACCCCGAAGCTCTGCCCCGCGGTGCCCTTCAGGTAGACGGTCAGGGGCGCCTTCTCCATGCCGTCGTTGCCGTGGCGGCGGGCAATCTCGCCCGACAGGCGCGCGCCGATGGAGCGATGGAGGTTCTTCACCTCGTAGTGGAACACGCCGCCGGAGCCGTTCTCGATGGCCGGCATCATGTCCGCCACCATCTGCTCGGCCAGCTCGCCCCGGTCGAAGGGCCGGTTGCGGTCCACGGTGCAGAAGCGCGGCTTGTCCTCGGGGCCGCGGGCGGCGTTGAGGATGGGCGTCAGGTCGAGCCGCTGCTGCTTGCCGGTCGCTCCGGGGAGCATTTCCAGCAGGTCGGTGCGGCCGATGAGCGCCTCCAGCGAACGCACGCCCAGCTTCGCCATCCACTCGCGGGTCTCCTGCGCCACGAAGCGGAAGTAGTTCATGGCCATCTCGGGCAGGCCGATGAAATGGTCGCGCCGCAGGCGCTGGTCCTGGGTGGCGATGCCGGTGGCGCAGTTGTTCAGGTGGCAGATGCGCAGGTACTTGCAGCCGAGCGCGATCATGGGCGCGGTGCCGAAGCCGAAGCTCTCCGCGCCAAGGATGGCCGCCTTCACCACGTCCAGGCCGGTCTTCAGCCCGCCGTCGGTCTGCACCCGCACCTTGTCGCGCAGGTCGTTGACCCGCAGCGCCTCCTGGGTCTCGGACAGCCCCAGCTCCCAGGGGCTGCCGGCGTACTTGACGCTGGTGAGCGGGCTGGCGCCGGTGCCGCCGTCGTAGCCGGCGATGGTGATGAGATCGGCATAGGCCTTGGCCACGCCGGCGGCGATGGTGCCCACGCCCGGCTCGGAAACGAGCTTCACCGACACCAGCGCCTCGGGGTTCACCTGCTTGAGGTCGAAGATGAGCTGCGCCAGATCCTCGATGGAGTAGATGTCGTGGTGGGGCGGCGGCGAGATGAGGGTGGTGCCCGGGCGGCAGAAACGCAGCCGCGCGATGAGATCGTTCACCTTCTTGCCGGGCAGCTGGCCGCCCTCGCCGGGCTTCGCGCCCTGGGCGATCTTGATCTGCAGCACCTCGGCATTGACCAGGTAGGCGGGGGTGACGCCGAAGCGCCCCGAGGCCACCTGCTTGATCTTGGACATGCGCTCGGTGCCGTAGCGGACCGGGTCCTCGCCGCCCTCGCCGGAGTTGGAGCGGCCGCCGAGCCGGTTCATGGCGGCGGCCAGCGCCTCGTGGGCCTCGGGCGAGAGGGCGCCGAGGGACATGGCGGCGGAGTCGAAACGCCGGGTGATGGCCTCCACCGGCTCCACCTCCTCCAGCGGCACCGGGGACTGGTCCGCGCGCAGCCGGAACAGATCGCGCAGGTTGTTCACCGGGCGCTCGTTCACCAGCCGGGCGAACTGCAGGTAATCACCGTACTCGCCGGTGGTGACGCAGTGGCGCAGGGCCTGCACCACGTCCGGGTTGAAGGCGTGGTACTCGCCGCCGTGGATGAACTTGAGCAGCCCCCCCTGGTCGACGGTCTTGCGCGGATTCCAGGCGCGCTCCGCCAGGGCGGCCATGTCGCCCTGCAGATCCGCGAAGGTGCTGCCCTGGATGCGGCTGGAAGTGCCGCGGAAGCAGAGATCCACCACCTCGCGGTTGAGGCCGACGATCTCGAACAGCTGGGCGCCGCGGTAGCTGGCGATGGTGGAGATGCCCATCTTGGAGAGGATCTTGAGCAGCCCCTTGTTGATGCCCTTGCGGTAGGCCGCCAGCGTCTCGCCGGCGTCCCCCTCGATTTCACCCACCCGCACCATGTCCACCAGGGTCTCGTAGGCCAGGTAGGGATAGACGGCCGTGGCGCCGTAGCCGAGCAGCACCGCGAACTGGTGCGGATCCCGCGCCGTGGCGGTCTCCACCAGCAGGTTGGCGTCGCAGCGCAGCCCCTGCTCCACCAGGTGGTGGTGGACGGCGCCCACGGCCAGCGCGGCATGGATCGGCAGCCGGTCGGTGCGAATCTCGCGATCGCTGAGCACCAGGATCACCTTGCCGGCGCGCACCGCGTCCGCGGCGGCCCCGCACAGCTGCTCGATGGCCGCCTGCAGGCCCACGGCCGGATCGTAGTTGAGGCCGAAGACCTGGTGGGCGAAGGCCGGATCCTCGATGGACAGCAGCTGGGCGTGCTTGCTGCGGCACAGCACCGGCGAGTCCACCACCGCCCGGTTCGCGTGCTCGGGGGTCTCCTCGAAAATGTTGCGCTCGGGCCCGAAGCAGGTCTCCAGCGACATGACGATGGATTCCCGCAGCGGATCGATGGGCGGGTTGGTCACCTGGGCGAACTGCTGGCGGAAGTAGTCGTAGACCGACCGCTCGCGGGTGGAGAGCACCGCCTGCGGGGTGTCGTCCCCCATGGAGCCCACCGCCTCGTTGCCCTTCTCGCCCAGGGGCCGCAGGATCTGATCGCGCTCCTCGAAGGTCACGCCGAACAGCTTCTCGTAGACCTTCAGCGGCTCGGGCAGCAGGCACTCCACGTTCTCGCCCTGGTCCAGGCGCGACTCGACGCGGCGGGTGCGCTCCCGCAGCCACTGCTTGTAGGGCTGGCGGCCCTTGAGGCTCGACTGGATCTCGCCGGGCAGCAGCAGCTCGCCGGTCTCGGTGTCGGCGGCCAGCATCTGGCCGGGCTTCAGCCGGCCCTTGCGCACCACGTCCTCGGGCGCGTAGTCGTAGACGCCGATCTCCGAGGCCAGGGTGATCAGCCGGTCCCGGGTCACCACCCAGCGGGCCGGACGCAGGCCGTTGCGGTCCAGCACGCAGGCGGCATAGCGGCCGTCGGTGAGCACGATGCCCGCCGGTCCGTCCCACGGCTCCATGTGCATGGAGTTGTACTCGTAGAACGCGCGCAGGTCCGGATCCATGCTCTCCACGTTCTGCCAGGCCGGCGGGATGAGCATCTGCATGGCGCGGAACATGTCGATGCCGCCCGCGAGCAGCACCTCCAGCATGTTGTCGAGGCTCTCGGAGTCCGAGCCGGTGCGCCGCACCAGCGGCAGCAGGCGATCGATCTCGGGCAGCCGCGGGGTGGAGAACTTGTGCGCCCGGGCCACCGACCAGTTGCGGTTGCCCTGGACGGTGTTGATCTCGCCGTTGTGGGCCAGGAACCGGAACGGCTGGGCCAGGCGCCACTGGGGCAGGGTGTTGGTGGAAAAGCGCTGGTGAAAGACGCACACCGCCGACTCCAGCCGCGGATCGGCCAGATCCGTGTAGAACTGCGACAGGTTGTGGGGCATCACCAGCCCCTTGTAGGAGAGCACGCGCCCGGAGAGGCTGGGGATATAGAACACCGGGTCGTCGGCCAGCGCCTGCTCCGCGAGGCGCCGGGCCACGAACAGGCGCAGCTCCAGGGTCTCGGCATTCATCCCCGCGCCGGCATTGACGAAGACCTGGGCGATTCCGGGCAGGGTGCGCAGCGCCTGCTCGCCGCAGGCTTCCGCATCGGTGGGCACTTCGCGCCAGCCGGCCAGCTCCAGCCCCTGTTCGGCCAGCGCCCGCTCCAGGCGCTCCCGGGCGGCGGCGGCCAGGGCCGGCTCCGGGTTCAGGAACACCATGCCGACACCATAGTGATCCGCGAGCGGGATCCCGGCCTCGGCGGCCACGGCGCGGAGGAAGCCGTCCGGCTTCTTCAGCAGCAGGCCGCAGCCGTCACCGGTCTTGCCGTCGGCCGCGATGGCGCCGCGGTGGGTCATCCGGGCCAGGGCGGTGATGGCGGTCTCCACCAGCCGATGGCTGGCCACGCCGTCCATGTGCGCAATGAGGCCGAAACCGCAGCTGTCCCGGTCGAGTTCCGGGGTATACAGCCCGGCCCAGTGGTAATCGATGCCGCACGCGGCCTTGTTCAGCTTCTGAATCATGATGTTGCTGTCACATGTCGGCTGGGTGACCGCCCGGGGCGCAAAAACCCCAGGCAAAAATGGAGGAACATTCTAGCGCTGGTGGGCGCCATGCTCAATCTCTGTCCAATGGGGGAATTTCCGGATTCCGCCCCGGAAGGAGGATTGCCCCGGGATTACAGTGGGTTGAGCCAGCCGCAATCAGCCGGAGCGCTGCGGACTTTCCGCGAAAACGACGCGGTAGCCCCGCGCGAGCTGGCGGTCGCGGGCCTGCATGAGCGCCTCCAGGGCGCTGTCCCAGTCGGCGAAGGTGTCCCGCTGCAGCCGCCCGCCGGCCCCCTGCACGCCCCACTGGCGCACCAGGGTCCAGCCGCCGAGCAGATCGCGCTGGAGGAACAGCTGGTAGAACCGCGGCGGCTGGTCGTCGGCGGGCGGACTCTGCATGTAGATGCGCATGGGCCCCTCGTGAAGGAGATAGCCGGCCGCGGGCGGCTCAGGCCGCGCGCCAGGCCTCGATGGTTGCGATGAGATGCCCGGGATCCACCTCGGCGGTCACCACCGCGTCGCCGATGGCGCGCAGGAGCACCAGCCGCAGGCGGCCATCGAGGACCTTCTTGTCCACGGCCATCAGCTCCAGGAACCGCTCCACGGTCATCTCTGCCGGCACCCTCACCGGCAGCCCGGCCCGCTCCAGCAGGCTCCGGATCCGGACCACGGCGCCCGGCTCCAGCAACCCCTGGCGCACCGACAGGTCCGCCGCCAGCACCATCCCCGCGGCCACCGCCTCGCCATGCAGCCAGTTGCCGTAGCCCATCCCGGCCTCGATGGCGTGGCCGAAGGTGTGCCCGAGGTTGAGCAGCGCCCCGCAGCCCGCCTCGTACTCGTCGGCGGCCACCACTGCCGCCTTGTTGCGGCAGGATCGTTCGATG
>JAQVKR010000376.1 GCA_028694565.1 Gammaproteobacteria bacterium
TCTGGGTCTGGTGTCGCTGCTGGATACGACGCGACGACTCCAGAGTCTTTCATGAACCGCCGTATGCGGAACCGCACGTACGGTGGTGTGAGAGGACGGCGGGGGTGACCCCGCCTCCTACTCGATCATGTGAATCGACAGGATTGACGGGATTATTTCAGGACTTACAGGATGTTGACTGAGGGACTGAGGGACTGAGGGACTGAGGGACTGAGGGACTGAGGGACTGAGGGACTGAGGGACTGAGGGACTGAGGGACTGGTGAGGGCTTTCGGATGACGGGGTGATATTGCTGTTTTCCCATCACCCATCACCCATCACCCATCGCCCATCGCCGTGAGTGCGTAAATGCGCTGGTGCGTGTAGGGCCGGATTTATCCGGCCGGGCAGGGCGGCGAATCCGGCGCCGCTGTGCGGATGAATCCGGCGCCGCTGTGCGGATGAATCCGCACCTACAAACCCTATCCCCTTATCCCCTGTACCGAAAAGCGGAGGGGCCCGCAGGCCCCTCCGCTTCCGATCGGAAGACAGCGGCCGCCGGGCTATCCGCCGTAAACCACCTTCGGCAGCCAGGTGGCCAGCTGCGGCCAGAGGGCGAGCAGCGACAGGGCCAGGATCTGGATGGCGATGAAGGGCATGACGCCACGGTAGATCTGCATGGTGGTGATGGTGGGCGGCGCCACCCCGCGCAGGTAGAACAGGGAGAAGCCGAATGGCGGGGTGAGGAAGGAGGTCTGCAGGTTCATGGCGATCATCACGCCCAGCCAGACCGGGTTCAGGTCCATGGCCAGCAGGATGGGCCCCACGATGGGCACCACCACGAAGGTGATCTCGATGAAGTCGAGGATGAATCCCAGCAGGAACATCACGAGCATCACCACCAGCACCGCGCCGAACACGCCGCCGGGCAGGTTGTGGAGGATCTCCGCCACCACCTCGTCACCGCCGAAGCCGCGGAACACCAGGGAGAAGACCGCGGCGCCGATGAGGATCATGAACACCATGCTGCTCACCTGCACGGTGGTGCGCATTACCTCCCGCAGGATGGCCAAGTTGAACTGGCGCTGGGCCAGGGCCAGGATGATGGCGCCCACGGCGCCCACGCCGGCGGCCTCCGTCGGGGTGGCCTGGATGCCGATGCCCATGATGGAGCCGAGCACCGCGACGATAAGGAACAGCGGCGGCACCAGCACCTTGAGGGCGCGGATGAAGAGCTCCCTGCGGTTGTACTCGGCACGCTCCGCGGCCGGGATGGGCGGCACCGCCCGGGGCTTGAAGATGGCAACGCCGATGATGTAGAGGATGTACATGCTCACCAGCAGCAGGCCCGGGAGCAGGGCGCCCACGAACAGGTCGCCCACCGATACCGTCTCCGGCGAGAAGATCCCCATGTCGAGCTGCGCCTGCTGGTAGGCGGAGGACATCACGTCGCCGAGCAGCACCAGCACGATGGAGGGCGGAATGATCTGGCCCAGGGTGCCCGAGGCGCAGATGGCGCCGGTGGCCACCTTCGGGTCGTAGCCGCGCTTGATCATGGTGGGCAGTGACAGCAGCCCCATGGTCACCACCGTGGCGCCGACGATACCGGTGCTGGCCGCCAGCAGCATGCCCACGATCATCACCGAGATGCCCAGTCCGCCGCGCAGGGGTCCGAACAGCAGCGCCATGGTGTCGAGCAGCTGCTCGGCCACCTTCGATCGTTCCAGCATGACCCCCATGAAGACGAACAGCGGCACCGCGATGAGCGTCTCGTTGGTCATGATGCCGAACAGGCGGTTGGGGATGGCCTCCAGGAAGGCGGCGTCGAAGGTGCCGGTGAGATTGCCGATGAAGGCGAAGGCCAGCGCCGTGCCGGCCAGGGAGAAAGCCACCGGGAAGCCGGCGATGAGCACCACGCAGACAGCGATGAACAGCAGCAGGGACATCATTTCCATTACCAGCATGGCTTCAGTCCCCCTCGTTTTCGGCCGGTGCCCGGCCCAGCAGCACCAGCAGGCTGGTGAGAGCCTGCGCCAGCCCCTGCAGGATGAGCAGTCCCGCCATCACCAGCATGGAGCTCTTGAGGAGAAAGAGCCCGGGCAGGCCGCCGGTCTCCTTGGAGGCTTCCTGCACTGCCCAGGAGTCGGCCACGTAGCCCCAGCTGAACCAGCCGATGTAGATGCACACGGGCAGCAGCAGCAGGAGGGTGCCGAGCAGATCGATCCAGGCCTTGGTGCGGCGGCTCGCGTTGCGGTAGAAGATATCCACCCGCACGTGACCGTCGTGGCGCAGGGTATAGGCCGCCCCGAGCATGAACACCAGGGCGTGCATCCAGGTGACTGTCTCCTGCATGGCGATCCAGCCGATGTTGAACAGGTAGCGCAGGATCACCACCACGAAGGTCACCACCACCATGGCCAGGGTCAGCCAGGACATGGTCCGCCCGACCCCTTCGCTCAGGGTATTGACCAGTCCGACGATGCGCGCCGGCCCGGCACCGGGAGCTTGTTCCATCCCGCCTCCAGCTGTTGTTTCTGGGAAATTTTCCCATTATTGCAGAAAGGTATGCGCCGCTGCACTACCGGGGGCATCTCCATATCGCGGATTTTACAGAAAAATTTAGGGATATTGCCGACTCGCGCGGTGCCCCGGCGGGGTCGGGGCGGTGGACTTATACACAATCCGGCGGCCCGGGGCGGGTCATCGGCGAATTGATGGGGTCAGAACATCAGCTAATCATAATATTCAGTAACTGCTTGATTTCGTGTATTACGGGACAGTGACTAATTTCTCGCCAATCTGAGCGGAAGACTGCTGTGCGGGCGGTTTCGGCCCATTTTCCAGATTTCATCCACAAAGTTATCCACAGGTTGTGTGGATAAGCCGGAAAGGTTCACCAATGCCATGGGGTTAGGCGTTGAAACTGAAGCCGGACTGTAACTGCGGAGTGCAAGTGGGGTCCGATCCCGAGCCGTCGTGTGACGCGGTTCACATGCCGGCGCCGCCCGCGGACGGGCGTTTCGGGAAGCGGTGCCGCCACGATCCCCCGCCCTGTGGAAGGGAGCGGTCGAGACGGGGGTCGCGGGAAAGTCCGGGCCGCTGGGGGTGTCCGGCGGCCTGGTTCGGTATGGCGGCTGATTGTCGGCGGGAGAGCGCCCGCCGTGACCGGTCCGGGCGCCGGAATGGGCGCCGTCAGTCCCAGCGCAGCAGGATCCAGCGCGGGATCAGCAGCCCCGGATCGAGGTTGTTGCGGCGCGTCTCGAGGTTGCCGTCGCCATCGGTGTCCACCAGGAAGTAGGCCGGCCCGCGGCTGGGCACCACCTTGATCATGTAGAGCATGCCGTTGACGCGGTACTCCTGGATGGTCTCGCGCTCACCGGGGATGATGGTGACCTCCGGCTCCAGCGCCTCGCCGGTCTGAATGGGCG
>JAQVKR010000377.1 GCA_028694565.1 Gammaproteobacteria bacterium
GCGGGCGAGGTCGCGTCCGTCGAGGACGGCCTCCCCGATGATCGCGACCCCGGCCGCGCGGCGGGCAACCACGGGGTCATCGCCTGCGCCGAGGCGAAGGTTCTGCCGGCGCAGCTGCGCCAGGGAAGCGTGCCGCCGGCGGTCGGTGACCGGCTGGCGGCCAGGGATCTGGTGGGTAACGTGGGGGATTCGGGCAACTCATCCGAGCCGCGCCTGCACATCGACGCGGTGCGCGGTGGGGCGAACGAGGAGACTGCCCTGCCGCGCGGGGGCAATCCGGCAGCCTTGCGGTTCGGCGGGCGGATGTTGTCGCGCAACAGTCGCGGACGCGGCTGAGCGCCGGGCGGCGACAGCTACCCGCACACCGGTACCCGGCGAGGAAGGCCGGGCAGTCGGCGGTTCTGCAGCGACGGTTTGACAGCAACAGGGAGAGGTATGCGATGGCCAGGAAGGCGGTGTTTCTTTGCATTGTAGTGGCGTGGATTAACGGTTGCGCAGATTCCCCGGTGGACCGGCCCGATGCGGCGCGTTCGTATCTGGGTCAGGCAGCGTTCACCTGCCTGGTGGATTCGAGCCTGTACTCCCATTCCCACAGTCCGGTAGAAGACGGCGCAGAGGTGACTTTTCAGAGATCCGGGAATGGTTTCGGCAAGGTGTTGGTGAACGGCGAGGATATGTTTATCGACTGTGAGGAACGGACAATCAAGATCAACGCTCGACAAGCGCGAGCGTTGCTCGCATACACGGATATCGAGGACCTGGAGCGGTTCGTCGGCGCAGAGGTGGGATTTTGCAGGAGAATTGACGACGGCTGGTATTTTCTTCTGCGGGAAGATTCGGGTTTTATTGCTTACACGGGACCAGCCGAGCTTCCGCTGGCGGTAGTCGGCATGTCCTGTGAATGAAGCCGCCAACCGCACCACGGCGCGTGGCTTAATCCCCGTCCTGGTTTCCGTTTCCGGCCTTTGCCCCGACCAGCTGCTCCACCGTCGCCTGCATCCTGGCGAGCGGCTGGGCCCCGGGGCGCGCCAGGACCTTGCCGGTTTCGTTGTTGCGCAGGATGTTGCCGGGGGTGCCGCTGATGCCGAGGGCGATGCCCATTTCGTAGTCCTTCTTCACCCGATCGGCGTGGCGGCCGCTCTCCAGGCAGGCCTCGAAGGCGGCGCGGTCGAGCCCCAGCTCCGCGGCGAAGACGCCCAGCTCCACTCCCGGCATGCCCTTGCCGTTGGAGCGGGTGCGCTCGTAGAGGGTGTCGGTGAACTTCCAGAAGGCGTCGTTGCCGCCCAGCTCGGCGGCACACTCGGAGGCCTCCGCCTCCCGCTGGGCCATGGGGTTGTGGAAGGCGAGGGGGAAGTGGCGGTAGACCCAGTTCACCCGGCCGCCGGAGTCGTCCACCAGCGCCTTGGCCGCGGGGTGGAAGCGCTTGCAGTAGGGGCACTCGAAGTCGGAGTACTCGATTAGGGAGACCGTCGCGTCCGGGTTGCCGTAGATGTGGTCGCGCTCCGGGTCGGCGGGGGGCACCTTGTCCGCCCTGCCTTGGGCCGCCTGCGCGCGCTGGCGCGCCGCCGCCGCCTGGGCCTCCCGCTGCTTCGCCACGTAGCGCTCGATGCCGGCGTCGACGGCCCGGTCCAGCGCGCCGCCCTCCTGCAGCTTCCTCACCACCTCGCTGCTGATGCGCTCCACCAGCGCCGCATCCTCCTCGGGTCCGGCCTGCGCGGGGGCTGCGATCATCAGCAGGAGGGCGGCCAGGAGGGGCGCCAGGAGGCGGTGCAGCGGCGAGCTGGTGGGGATCATGGTCTCTCCTCCTCGGGCCGGGTGGATGGCGGTCGTCCGGGGTGCCGGGGCGCGCCTGGGAACGGCGGATGGCGATGGCTTCCGGGCGGTTGCTGAAACCGTTGGACACACCGGAAGCGGGAACCGTTCCTTCCGGTCAGTCTAGCAGCCTGTCGGGCGGGGAAGCCGGGAGGGGAAAAAGGGGGGGCGGAAGGGGGGCGTGGAAGCCGGGCGGGGCGGCCCCGGGGCGCGGGGCCGCAACCGGCCACCGCTACTTCTTTCCCCGCTTCTCCATCTCCCGGCGCAGCAGCTCGCCGAAGGTGCCGACGCCGGGCTCGGCGCGGGGCTCCTCACGGGGCGCGGCCGGCATCTCTGCGGCGTCCAGCGACAGGCTGATGCGCTGCTTCTCCGTGTCGACGCCGAGCACGGTGACCTCCACGGTGTCGCCCTCGTGGAGCACTTCGCGGGGGTGGGTGATGCGGCGCCCGGCGCCCAGCTCGCTGATGTGGACGAGCCCCTCCAGCCCGGGCTCGAGCTCCACGAAGGCGCCGAAGGGCTGCAGGCGCGTCACGGTGCCCCGGACGCGGGCGCCGGCGGCGTAGCGCTCCCCGGCCTGTTGCCAGGGATTGGCGGCCAGGGCGCGGAGCGACAGGGCGATGCGCTGGGGGTGCCTGGGGTTGTCGCTCTTCTCGATGCGCAGCACCGCCACCTCCACCGCCTGGCCCACGCTGAGCAGGTCCTGGGGGTGCTTGACGCGGCCGTAGGCCAGCTCGCTGACGTGGATCATCCCCTCCACGCCGCCGAGGTCCACGAAGGCGCCGAAGTCCTTGAGGCTGGTGACGACGCCCGGCAGCACCGCCCCCGGCTCCAGCCGGGCGCGGATCGCCTCGGCCTGGGCCGCGCGCTCCTCCTCCAGCACCGCGCGCCGGGAGAGGACCACGTTGGGGCGCCGGCCGCCCTCGATGCGGGTGACGCGGAAGGAGAGGTGCTGGCCCACGAAGGGCTCCAGGTCCTCCACGAAGCGGATGTCCGCCTGGGAGGCGGGGCAGAAGGCGCGCAGGCCCGCCACCTGCACCTCCAGGCCGCCCTTGGTGACGGCGCTGACCATCCCCTCCACCGGCAGGCCGCTGCGGAAGGCCTCCTCCAGCTCGCCGGTGTCGTGGACATGGCGCTGGGTGCCGGTGCCCAGCAGCAGGGTCCCGGTGCGCTCATCGTTGCTGATCACCACCGCCTCGACGCTGTCCCCCTCCGCCACCTTCAGCGTGCCGTCGGCGTCGGTGAGCTCGGCGATGTCGATGGAGCCCTCCACCTTGCCACCGAGGTCCACGAAGGCGCGCCCGGCGCCGATGGAGATGATGGTTCCGCGCACGTGGTCACCTGCCTGCGGCGTGGCCTTGGCGGGGGTGGGGTGTTCGCGATCGTACTGCCGGAGCAGCGCTTCGAAGTCTTCGGTATCGGCCATGGGGAGAGTTTAACCCGGATAGTCCGTCGGGAGGCGCGATTACCGCGCCTGTCGGGTGAAGCGCGCCGCCTGTTCGCCGTCGCGCAGGAGTGTCGCGGTGCCGTCGCCTTCCACCACCAGGCGGTAGCGCTCCTCGAGGTCGGGAGTGGACGCGGGTTTGCAGACCAGGTCG
>JAQVKR010000378.1 GCA_028694565.1 Gammaproteobacteria bacterium
CTTCGCCGGCTCCTGCGGGGTGGCGGTGGAGGCGCTGGAGAAGCTGGAGACGGAGCAGGGCGCCTGGCTCGTGTTCCGCTCCCAGCAGCCCGGCCAGCCCACCGCCGCGCTGGTGCCCGCCATCGTTGAACAGTCCCTGGCCGCGCTGCCCATTCCCAAGCGCATGCGCTGGGGCAGCCTCAAGGTGGAATTCGTGCGCCCGGTGCACTGGGTGGTCCTGCTGTTCGGCGACGAGGTCATCGACGCCGAGGTGCTGGGCATCCGCGCCGGCCGCGAGACCCGCGGCCACCGCTTCCTGCACCCCGGCGCCCTCTACCTGGGCGAGCCGGAGGCCTACGCGCCGCTGCTGGAGACCGAGGGCCACGTGCTGGCCGACTTCGATGCCCGCCGCGAAGCCATCCGCGCCCAGGTGCTGGAGGCGGGCGTCGCCGCCGGCGGCCGGGCGGTGGTGGACGAGGCGCTGCTCGACGAGGTCACCGCCCTGGTGGAATGGCCCCGCGCCCTGGCGGTGCCGTTCGAGGAGCGTTTCCTGGAGGTCCCGGCCGAGGCCCTGGTCTCGGCCATGCACAACCACCAGAAGTGCTTCCACGTGGTGGATGGCGACGGCCGGATGCTGCCCAGCTTCATCACCGTGGCCAACATCGAGAGCCGCGACGAGGCCCAGGTGGTGGCCGGCAACGCGCGGGTCATGCGTGCGCGCCTCTCCGACGCCGATTTCTTCTACCGCACCGATCTCGACACCCCGCTGGCCGATCGCCTCGATTCCCTGCGCAGCGTGGTGTTCCAGCAGCAGCTGGGCAGCCTGTTCGACAAGGCCGAGCGGGTGGGGCGGCTGGCCGCCCACATCGCGGATTGCCTGGGGTTCGATCCCGACAACGCCCGTCGCGCCGGCATGCTCTCCAAGTGCGACCTGATGACCAGCATGGTGGGCGAGTTCCCCGAGCTGCAGGGCATCATGGGCGAGTACTACGCCGCCCACGCCCATGAGCCCGGCGACGTGCCGCGGGCGCTGAACGAGCAGTACATGCCGCGCTTCTCCGGCGACGCCCTGCCGTCCACCGACAGCGGGCGGGCGGTGGCCATCGCCGACAAGCTCGACACCCTGGTGGGGATCTTCGGCATCGGCCAGCCGCCGAGCGGCGACAAGGACCCCTTCGCCCTGCGCCGGGCCGCCGTCGGCGTCCTGCGCATCCTCGTCGAGGGCGGGCTCCCCCTGGACCTGACCTGGGCCCTGGCCGAGGCCCGCGGCGGCTACGGCGGGCATATCAGCGCGCCCGACGTGGAGGAGCAGGTGTTCAGCTTCATGCTCGAGCGCCTGCGCGCCTGGTACCAGGAGGAGGGCGTGCGGCCCGACGTGTTCGAGGCGGTGCTCGCCACCCGCCCGGTCCGCCCGCTGGACTTCCACCACCGGATCCACGCGGTGGCCGCGTTCCGGGAGCTGCCCGAGGCGGAGAGCCTGGCCGCGGCCAACAAGCGGGTGCACAACATTCTCAAGAAGACCGAGGAGTCGATCCCCGGCGCGGTGGCCGCCGATCTGCTGGTGGAGAGCGCCGAGCGCGAGCTCGCCGGCCAGGTGGCCGACCGGCGCGAGGCGGTCCGGCCGCTGCTGGACAACGGCGACTACACCGAGGCCCTGCGCCGGCTCGCCGGCCTGCGCGCCGCGGTGGACGCCTTCTTCGACCAGGTGCTGGTGATGGCCGAGGACCCGGCCGTGCGCGCCAACCGGCTGGCCCTGCTCAGCGGCCTGCGCGGGCTGTTCCTTGAGGTGGCCGACATCTCGCGCCTGCAGTCCTGATTGAATGTGAGCACTTACAAACCTGACACTCCGGAAGACTGGACCGCCATGCTGGCGGCGGTCCAGGCCTTTCACGACAAGCACCGGTTCCGCGAGACCGGCGGCGAGGAGCTCACCTACCGCGTGGCGCTGATGGCCGAGGAGCTGGGCGAGATCTCCGCCTGCGTCTCCAAGGGCAAGCCGAAGGCGGCGCTGGCCGAGGAGGTGGCCGACCTGCTCATCCTGGTCATGGGCACGGCCATCGCCGCGGAGTTCGACCTCAACGCCGCCTTCTGGGAGAAGATGGAGAAGCTCATGCAGCGCCGCTCGCGCATGGTCAACGGCCGCATCCGCGTCTCCGAGTTCAAGGACTGACATAAACCGCAGACTCACGGCCGTGGCGCGAATTGCTTCCAGCCCGCTGAAACGCCTCGCTCCCTTCCGCTTCACGCCCACACCGCGGCCGCGGCACCCATACCGCGCGCAGGCCCGCGACCCGGATCCCTGCCGCGCCTTAATCCCTATAATCTGCGTCGATCTGCGGTTAACCTGAAGGCCATGATGAAACTCATCATTCTCGATCGCGACGGGGTCATCAACGAGGACTCGGACGCCTACATCAAGTCCCCGGAGGAGTGGGTGCCGATACCCGGCAGCCTCGAGGCCATCGCCCGGCTCAACCGCGCGGGCTGGACCGTGGCCGTGGCCACCAACCAGTCGGGGGTGGGGAGGGGACTCTATGACCTGGCGACCCTGGACCGGATTCACGCCCGGATGAACGCCGCCCTGGCCGCCGCGGGCGGTCACGTGGACGCCCTCTACTACTGCCCCCACACCCCCGAGGATCACTGCGCCTGCCGCAAGCCGCTTCCCGGGCTGCTGGAGGCCATCGCCCGTCACTACGGCGTCAGCCTGGCCGGGGTCCCCGCCATCGGCGACTCCCTGCGGGACCTGCAGGCGGCGGCGGCGGTGGGCGCCCGGCCCATCCTGGTCCGCACCGGGAAAGGTGAGCGAACGCTTACCAACCCCGAATTCCCCTCGGACACGCCCATCTACCCGGATTTGGCCGCCGCCGTCACCGGGCTGCTGACCTCCGAACCCGCTGCCGAAGATCACAGGGAGAACACGGCATGCTGATTCTCCGTTCCACTCTCTACGCGCTGGGGATGTGGCTTGCCACCCTGATCTACCTGCCCTTGATCCCGGTGGCCCTGGTGCTGCCGGAACGGCCCCGGGTCTGGCTCATCGCACGCTGGGCCCATGCCATGACCGCCTGGCTGGAGCTGACCTGCGGCCTGCGCTGCGCGGTGGAAGGGGAGGAGAACATCCCCCCGTCGAACGGCATCGTCATGTGCAACCACCAGTCCGCCTGGGAGACCCTCTACCTGCAGCTGGTGTTCCGGGACCCGGCCTGGGTGCTGAAGCGGGAGCTGCTCTGGGTTCCCGTGTTCGGCTGGGGGCTGGCCCTGACCCGGCCCATCGCCATCGACCGCAAGGCCGGGCGCAAGGCCATGCAGCAGGTCCTCACCCAGGGCCGGGCGCGGCTGGACGCCGGACGCTGGGTGGTCATCTTCCCGGAGGGCACGCGGGTGGCGCCGGGCGTGCACCGGCCCTTCAACATCGGCGGC
>JAQVKR010000379.1 GCA_028694565.1 Gammaproteobacteria bacterium
AGAAGGCGGGGTGCTGCGGGTTGCCGTGCCCCGGTGCGCCATATGGCGTACGGATCAGTGGCGGATGGCGCAGAACCGACGGGGTGGGCAGGGTAACCCGCTGATTTCGATGCGCCGCGCTCCTGGCATTGAGCTTGCTACCACCGGTGGTGGAGTGTGGAACGGGATGCTGCCTGGGATGAGTTCGGTGCGAAGCGCAGTGGCGTGGGGGAGGCGGGCGCGGGTTGGCTCGGGCCGGCCCTCGTCGCGGGTGTGGTGCGCCCCGCCCCGGGCGGGCCGGGGCGGGTGGCGCGGGGCTTCAGGCCTCGATGGCGTACTTCTTCAGCCGGTAGAGCAGGGTGTCGCGGGTCAGTCCGAGCAGGCGGGCGGCCTTGCTGCGGTTGCCGCGGGCCTTGTCCAGGGCCTGGCGGATCAGGTAGGCCTCCACGTCATCGAGGCGGACGCCGGAATCCGGCAGGGCGAAGGCGCCGCCGCGGGCGCTGGCGTGGACGCTGCCGCCGTGGCGGAATTCCCGCGGCAGGTTGTCCGGGCCCACTTCGCGGCCGGCGCAGAAGACCACCATGCGCTCGCAGACGTTGCGCAGCTCGCGCACGTTCCCGGGCCAGCCGTAGGCCTCCAGCAGCGCGCGCGCCTGCGGGCTGTAGCGCGGCGGCTCCAGGCCGTGCTGCGCGGCGATCTCGCCGGTGAGGTGATCCACCAGCAGGGAAACGTCGCCGCTGCGCTCGCGCAGGGGCGGCAGCTCCAGCGGAACCACGTTGAGGCGGTAGTAGAGGTCTTCCCGGAAGCGTCCCGCCTCGACTTCCGTCAGCAGGTCGCGGTTGGTGGCGGCGATGATGCGCACATCGACCCGCTCCGGCATCGATTGCCCCAGGGCCTGGCATTCCCCGGACTCCAGGAAGCGCAGCAGCTTGGCCTGCATGGACAGGGGCAGCTCGCCGATCTCGTCCAGGAGCAGGGTGCCGCCGGCCGCGGAGCGGATGCGGCCCGGGCTGTCGGCGGTGGCGCCGGTGAAGGCGCCCCGGCGGTGCCCGAAGAGCTCCGACTCGGCCAGGGTTTCGGGCAGGGCGGCGCAGTTGACGGAAACGAAAGCGCGGCCCGCCCGGCGGCTGTGCTGGTGCACGGCATGGGCGAGAAGCTCCTTGCCGGTGCCGGACTCTCCGAGGATGAGCAGCGCCACGTCCGTGGCGGCCACGATGCGCGTCGCCCTGACGACGGCCTGAAATTCGGGTGCTTCCCCAATCAGGGTGTGTTGTTGTTTGTTCATGCGAAAACAGCCTCGTTCAAATGCGAAGCCGAGGACCTGACCCCCTCAGGCATACCTTCGGCTTCGCTGCCCAGCGACCATGCTAACATGAAAAACGCCATAATCAGTAAGGATATCCCGACCGCCTGACGCATGTAGGGCTGGCGCGCCAGGCGCGCCAGCCAGTTCATCAGCACCCCCGCGGAGTAGACCGCGGGAACGGTGCCCAGGCCAAAGGCCAGCATCAGCAGCGCGCCGTCCACCGCCCCCCCCGAAGTGGTGGACCAGATGAGCGCCGAGTAAACCAGCCCGCAGGGCAGCCAGCCCCAGACCGCTCCGAACAGGAACGCCTGGGGCAGCGAGCGCACCGGCGTCAGCCGCCTGGCCAGCGGTTCGAGGCGGCTCCACAGCGGCGTTCCGATGCGCTCCAGCTCGGCGAAGCGCGGGAACCAGCCGGCCAGGTAGAGCCCGATGCCGGCCATGATGACCGCGCCCAGCAGGCTCAGCACCAGGTGGCCGTGCCGCAGCGCCAGCGTTCCGGCGAGGGCCTTCCCGAGGCCACCGGCCAGGGCGCCAGCCAGCGAATAACTGCCGACCCGACCCAGATTGTAGGCCGCCAGGTAGGTCAGCAACAGCCGGCGCTGGCTGCGCACCGACTGGGGCAGGCTCAGCGTCAGGGCGCTGATGATGCTGCCGCACATGCCGAGGCAATGCAGGATGCTCATCAGCCCCACGGCGAAGGCGAACAGTGGAGTAACGTTCACGTTCCGGTGTATAGGCCGTGCGCGCCGCGGCGCAGGGCACTTGGCTGTCTGGTTACGGATTCATCGGTTCGTGGACGCTCCGGTTCGCCCCGGCGCATGGCCCGCAAACGAGCAGAAAGCCGCCTGCTCCCGGTGTTTATAGCACAGACGCATCACTTGCAGACTTGATCCAGAGCAAGTGAATATCATGCAAAACAGACGATTCTGCGTCTCCCGCGGGTGGGGCGGCTGGCAGCTCCACGCCGCGGAGGCGATGAGGGGAGAACCATGGGTCAACGTGCATTGGTGGCAATCGCCCTGGCGCTGGGCGGTGTCCTGGCCTGGCTGGTGCTGATCTGGAATCCGGCGCCGGATGGGGGGGTGGCGGCGCCGCCCCGGGGTGGCGATTTCACCCTCCAGTCCGCTTCGGGCCCGGTGTCGCTGAGCGACTACGCCGGCCGGGTCGTGCTGATTTTTTTCGGCTACACCCACTGTCCCGACATCTGTCCCACGTCGCTGGCCATGACCGCCCAGGCCCTGTCGGCGCTGACGCCCGGGGAGCTGGAACGGGTGGGGGTCCTGTTCGTGAGCGTGGATCCGGAGCGGGACACCCCCGCCCACCTGGCGGAGTACGTGGCCTATTTCCATCCCGCCATCACCGGTGTCACCGGTTCGCCCGCGGTTCTGGCCGATGTGGCCAGGCGCTATGGCGCCGCGTACCGGAAGCAGGAGGTGGGGTCCGCGTCCGGCTACCTGGTGGATCACACCGCGTTCACCTATCTGGTGGATCAGGAAGGGCGCCTGCGCCGGGCGCTGCCGCACGGCATGCCCTCCGCGGAGGTGGTCGCCGCCATCCGGGCCCTGCTTGATGAACGGCGCTGAAAATGGGCATCATGCTGCGTGCCCCTGCCCCCGGCAGAGGGGTGTTCCTGAAACCGAGCGAGGAGAAGCTATGAAGACAACCCGAACCCTGCTGGCCGCTGCCCTGTTTGCCGCCTCGGGCCTGATCCCCGCCATGGCGGCAGAAACCGCCGCCGACAGCGTGGACGTGGTCGATGCCTATGTGCGCGCGGTGCCGCCCGGACAGCCCACCAGCGGCGCCTTCATGCTGCTGAAGAACGGCGGTGAGGCCGATCACGCCCTGGTGCAGGCGAGCAGCCCGGCGGCCCAGGTGGTTGAGCTGCACACCCACATCAACGAGGGCGGAATGATGAAGATGCGCCAGGTGGAGCGCATCGATGTCCAGGCCGGCGGCGAGACCCCCCTGCAGCCGGGCGGATATCACGTGATGCTGATCAACCTGACCGGCCCGCTCACGCCCGGGGCGATGATTCCCATCACCCTGACCTACGAGGACGGGAGCAGCGAAACGGTGGAGGCCCCGGTGCGCAAGCTGCAGATGCAGATGCAG
>JAQVKR010000380.1 GCA_028694565.1 Gammaproteobacteria bacterium
GTGAGCGCCGCCGTCAAGGCCCGCCTGGGCTGAACCGGACCCGCAGGACGCCTCTCCGCTGACCGCGCCCCGCTCCGCCGGGAGCGCGGTTTTTGCGTGTCCGGGCGCGGCCCGCGGACGGTCCGGCAGGCCGTCCGCTATACTCCCTTGGCCTAAGTGTACTGCGCCACTCTTGGAGGCACATTCAGCGAGTCGCCGGCCGGTCAGATGCAAGGCGCGCTTGCGCAGGAAGGGCAGACCCCCTTTCAAGCAAGCGCAACGCCGCAGATGGCCGGCCGGCGGCTCGCCCGAAGGGAGCCCCCCGAAAGCACCATGACGGCGTTGCAGCGCTTGACAAGGGAACAACCATTGCCTGCGCACTGCGCCTTGTCCTGGCACTTTCGGGGGGCTCTGAAAGTACTTCCAAGAGTGGCGCAGTACACTAGCCGCCTGTCGGACTTGAGCGATCGTAGCGAGCCGAGTGGGAGAGCGAGGACAGATGAGGCCGATTTTGAGGCGCATAGTGGGTCTATGTAACGAAAAATCGGCCTCATATGGACCGCTGTCCCGCCGGCGCAGTAGATCAGCCTCAAGTCCGACAGGCTCCTAGACAACCGCCCCCGGAAACCCCGAACCCGCACACCATGGCAGGCCGCATCCCCAGGTCCTTCATCGACGAGCTGCTGGCGCGGACCGACATCGTCGACGTGATCGACACCCGGGTGCAGCTGCGCAAGACCGGCAGCAACTACAGCGCCCGCTGCCCCTTCCACGACGAGAAGACCCCCTCCTTCAGCGTCAGCCCCGACAAGCAGTTCTATTACTGCTTCGGCTGCGGCGCCACCGGCAACGCCATCGGCTTCCTGATGGAATACGAGCACATGGGGTTCGTGGAGGCGGTGGAGGAGCTCGCCGGCCGCGCCGGGCTCGACGTGCCCCACGAGGGCGGCGGCGGCGAGCCGCCGCGGGTCGACCACCGGCCCCTGTTCGATGTGCTGGAGCGGGCCGCGGCCTGGTTCCAGCGCCAACTGCGCGAGCATCCCGGGGCCGGCCGCGCCGTCGACTACCTCAAGGGCCGCGGCCTGAGCGGCGAGATCGCCAAGCGCTTCGGGCTCGGCTACGCGCCGCCGGGCTTCGAGAACCTCCTGCGGGCGCTCGACGGCCAGCGCAATCCCGGCCCCCTGGTGGAGGCCGGCCTGGTCATCCAGCGCGAGGAGGACGGCCGCCGCTACGATCGCTTCCGCGACCGCATCATCTTCCCCATCCGCGACCAGCGCGGCCGGGTGGTGGGCTTCGGCGGGCGGGTGCTGGGCGACGACACCCCGAAGTACCTGAATTCCCCCGAGACCCCGGTGTTCCACAAGGGCCGGGAGCTGTACGGGCTGTTCGAGGCGCGCCAGGCCCTGCGCCATCCCGAGCGGCTGCTGGTGGTGGAGGGCTACATGGACGTGGCGGCCCTGGCCCAGCACGGCCTGCCCGGCACCGTGGCCACCCTCGGCACCGCCACCACCGCCGGCCACCTGGAGCGGCTCTACCGGGTGGTGCCCGAGGTGGTGTTCTGCTTCGACGGCGATGCCGCCGGACGCAAGGCGGCCTGGAAGGCGCTGGAGGAGGCCCTGCCGTTCATGCGCGAAGGCCACCAGGCGCGGTTCCTGTTCCTCCCGGAGGGCGAGGACCCCGACAGCCTGGTGCGGCGCGAGTGGCAGGCCGCCTTCGCCGCGCGCATCGAGTCCGCCCAGCCCCTGTCGGCCTTCCTGCTGGAGAGCCTGGCCGAGCAGGTGGACATGGACAGCCTGGACGGCCGCGCCCGCCTGGTGGAACTGGCCCGCCCCTACCTGGAGCGGGTCCCGGCCGGCGTCTTCCGCACCCTGCTGGCCGGGGAGCTGGCGCGCCGGGCCGACATGGATCCGCACCAGCTCCTGCCCGGCCAGGCGCCCGCCGCCCCCCGCCCGCAGGCGCCCGCCCGGCGGCCGGAGCGCCAGCGCCACTTCCGCTCCCTGGTGCGGCTGGCCATCTCGCTGCTGCTGCAGAACCCGCGCCTCGCCGCCCAGGACTGCGACCTCGCGGGCCTGCGCGCGAGCGGCGCCGCCGGGGCGGATCTCCTGGTCCAACTTCTTGAATTGTTCCGGAACAACCCCCATATGACCACTGGAGCGGCCCTGGAGCACTGGCGTGACACCCCGATCCTCGCCCAACTGACCCGCCTGCTCACTCTCGAGCAGCTCCTGTCCGACGCGGAGATCGAACAGGAGTTCCTCGACGCGACCCGCTCCATCGCCGCCCGCGGCGTCGAGGCGCGGCTCGAACAACTCCACGCCAGGCTCAAGCGCGGCGATCTCAACCGCGAGGAACTCATGGAATACCAGCGCCTGGCGGCGGTCAAAGCAGGCAAGCGGCCGGAATGACCGGGGAACTGGCATACCGGTCAACGTTGTCTATCCTAATGACAGTGTATTAGAATCGGCGGTTTCGCGAATTCCGCCGCCGGGTACGAGGAACGACTGACCCCATGAACTCCCAGCAGCAACAGTCACAGCTCAAGCTCCTGATTGCCAAGGGCAAGGAGCAGGGTTATCTCACCTATGGCGAGGTCAACGACCACCTTCCGCCCGAGATCGTCGATCCGGAGCAGATAGAGGACATCATCGCGATGATCACCGACATGGGGATCACCGTGTATGAGCACACGCCCGACGCGGACACCCTCATGCTGGCCGAGGATTCGGTCACCGACGAGGAGGCGGCCGAGGAGGCGGTGGCGGCGCTGGCCGTGGACAACGAGTTCGGCCGCACCACCGACCCCGTGCGCATGTACATGCGCGAGATGGGCACCGTCGAGCTGCTGACCCGCGAGGGCGAGATCGAGATCGCCAAGCGCATCGAGGACGGCCTGCGCCAGGTGCTCTCCACGCTGGCCACCTACCCCGGCACCATCGCCCACCTGATCGCCCAGTACGGGCGAGTGGAAGAGGGCGACGTGCGCCTCAACGACCTCATCACCGGTTTCGTCGACCTGTCCGCCGACAGCGGCGAGCCGGCCGAGCCGGTGACCCCCGCCGGCAGCACCGTCGGCAGCCAGCTGAACGCCGAGAGCAACGACAGCGACGGCGACGATGACGACGACAGCGACGATGACGGCGACTCGGAGATCGATACCGGGCCCGATCCGGAGGAGGCGAAGGCCCGCTTCTCCAGCCTGCGCGGCGCCTACGACAAGCTGATGAAGTCCGCCGCCCGTCACGGCATGTACCACGACCGGACGGTCAAGCTGCGCGACGAGCTCGCCGAGGAGTTCATGCAGCTCAAGCTGACCCCGCGCATGTTCGACGAGCTGGTGGGCATCGTGCGCGGCATCCTGGACCAGATCCGGACCCACGAGCGCGTCATCATGCGCATCTGCGTGGACCAGGCCCGCA
>JAQVKR010000381.1 GCA_028694565.1 Gammaproteobacteria bacterium
TGAATATGATGTTATGGGACAGCGAAGTCTCCGCCGCGGTGCTGGAGCGCATCGGCGCCATCAGCGGGGTGATCGCGCTCCGCCTCATATCCGGAACCGTTCCCGAGCACGAGCCCGAAGCCTGATGAACGACGAGCAGCGGCAGCTGGAGGACATCCGCCAGCGCATCGATGCGCTGGACCAGGAGCTCCAGACGCTCATCAACGAGCGGGCCAGGTGCGCCCAGGCCGTGGCGCACATCAAGGAGCGCTCCGGCACCGGCGGCAAGGTGTTCTTCTACCGGCCCGAGCGCGAGGCCCAGGTGCTGCGCCGGATCCTGGACCGCAACGCCGGTCCCCTCTCGGCGGAGGAGATGGCGCGGCTGTTCCGCGAGATCATGTCCGCCTGCCTGGCGCTCGAGCAGCCGATGAAGATCGCCTTCCTGGGGCCCGAGGGAACCTTCACCCAGGCCGCCGCGCTCAAGCATTTCGGCCACTCCGTCATCAGCGCGCCGCTCGGCGCCATCGACGAGGTGTTCCGCGAGGTGGAATCGGGCAACGCCCACTACGGCGTGGTGCCGGTGGAGAACTCCACCGAGGGCGTGGTGAACCATACCCTCGACACCTTCATGAACTCGCCGCTGCAGATCTGCGGCGAGGTGGAGCAGCGCATCCACCACCACCTCCTCTCCCGGGAGCCGGCTATCGACCGCATCCGCCGGGTCTACTCCCACCAGCAGTCCCTCGCCCAGTGCCGCGAGTGGCTCGATGCCCACCTGCCCCGGGTGGAGCGCATCGACGTGAGCAGCAACGCCGAGGCCGCCCGCCGCGCCGCGGTGGAGGAGGGGGGCGTGGCCGCCATCGCCGGCGACCTGGCCGCCGAGCGCTACGAACTCCCCGCCCTGGTGCGCAATATCGAGGACGAGCCGGACAACACCACCCGCTTCCTCATCATCGGCAAGCAGTCGCCCGGGCCCAGCGGCAAGGACAAGACCAGCCTGCTCATTTCGGCCCCGAACAAGCCGGGCGCGCTCTACCGGCTGCTGGATCCCCTGTTCCGCCACCAGATCAGCATGACCCGCATCGAGTCGCGGCCTTCGCGCCGGGGCATGTGGGACTATGTCTTCTTCATCGACATCCTGGGGCATGCCGAGGACGCCCGGGTGGCCAAGGCGCTGGGCGAACTGGACGAGGTGTCCACGCTGCTGAAGGTGCTGGGCTCCTATCCGATGGCGGTGATGTGAACCCGGCGGCGGGCGGCGGGGCCTGGTTGACGGAGGCGGTTCCTCCCCCCGTCCCCGGCCGTTCCCCCATCATCATGTCAACAAGGTGCATCGACCCATGAGCTGCGACTTTCTGGCCCTGGCCGCACCCGGTGTGCGCGGCCTGCATCCCTACCAGCCGGGCAAGCCCATCGAGGAACTGGAGCGGGAGCTGGGCATCCGCGATATCGTCAAGCTGGCCAGCAACGAGAATCCGCTGGGCGCCGGTCCGCTGGCGCGCGAGGCGGCAAGCCGGGCCCTGGCCGCCGGACTGCAGTGGTACCCGGACGGCAACGGCTTCACGCTGAAACAGAGGATCGCCGCCCGGCACGGCCTGGAGATGGACCGGATCACCCTGGGCAACGGTTCCAACGACGTGCTGGAACTGCTCGCGCGGGCCTTTCTCACCCCCGGGCATGAATCGCTCTTCTCGGCCCATGCCTTCGCCGTCTATCCCATCGTGACCCAGGCCGTCGGCGCGCGCGCGGTGGTGACCCCGGCGCGGGACTGGGGCCACGACCTGGAGGCCATGGCCGCGGCCATCACCCCGGCCACCCGGCTGGTGTTCATCGCCAACCCCAACAACCCCACCGGCACCTGGCTCGAGGCCGATGCCCTGGAGCGGTTCGTGGCCGGCGTGCCGGAGCGGGTGATCGTGGTGATCGACGAGGCCTACACCGAGTACCTGGCAGGCGGTGAGGGCGCCGCGGACTGGGTGGGCCGCTATCCCAACCTGGTGGTGACCCGGACCTTCTCCAAGGCCTACGGCCTGGCGGGCCTGCGGGTGGGTTATGCCCTGTCCCACCCGGAGGTGGCGGATCTTCTCAACCGGGTGCGGCAGCCGTTCAACGTCAACAGCGTGGCGCTGGCCGCCGCCGCCGCGGCCCTTGACGACCGCAAGCACATCGCCCGCAGCGTCGCGCTCAACCGCGAGGGCATGGCCTGGCTCGAGGAGGAGTTCCGCCGCCTGGGGCTGGCATGGATTCCCTCGAAGGGCAACTTCATCTGCGTGGACATGGATCGCCCGGCGGGGCCGCTGTTCGAGGCGCTGCTGCGCGAGGGCGTCATCGTCCGGCCGGTGGGCGGCTACGGCATGCCCGACCACCTGCGCGTCACCATCGGGCTGCCGGAGGAGAACCGGCGCTTCATCCGGGCGCTGGAGAAGGTGCTCGGCGGCGCCTGAGACAACCAGGTTGCCGTGAGGAATGCCGCGGATTGGCGTCGATCGGCGCCGATCTGCGCTAAACGGCGCCGATTTGCGCTAAACCAGATCAGTGGCCGCGGGGCGCTTCGCGGCACAGGAAAGCAACGCCAATCCCGTCAATCTGCGGTCAAACGGTTCCAATGGAAAAACTCTGCATCATCGGCGTGGGTCTCATCGGCGGCTGCTTGGCGCTGGCGCAGCGGCAGGCCGGCTTCCGGGGTGAGATCGTGGGCTGCGACCGGGACGGAACGGCGCTGGAGGAGGCGCTGGCGCTGGGGATCATCGACCGCGCCGAGGCCGATCCCGCTCGGGCCGTGGCCGGGGCCGACGTGGTGGTGGCGGCGGTGCCGGTGGGGGCCATGGAGGCGGTGTTCGCGGCCATCGCCCCGCACCTCGATCCCGGGGCGGTGATCACCGACGTGGGCAGCACCAAGGCCAGCGTGGTCGCGGCGGCCCGGTCGGCGTGGTCCAGCCTCCCGCCGGGCTTCGTTCCCGCCCACCCCATCGCCGGAACCGAGAAGAGCGGGGTGGGGGCGGCATTTCCGACCCTGTTCCGGGGGCGCAAGGTGATCCTGACCCCCCTGGCCGAAACCTCGCCGGCGGCGCTGGAGCGGGTGCGTACGCTGTGGCGGGATACCGGCGCGGAGGTGGTGGTGATGCCGGTCGCCCATCACGACGAGGTGCTGGCCGCCACTAGCCATCTGCCGCACCTGCTGGCGTTCACCCTGGTGGACACCCTGGCGCGCATGGACGACAGCTGGGAGATCTTCCGCTACGCCGCCGGCGGCTTCCGGGATTTCACCCGCATCGCCTCCTCCGACCCGGTGATGTGGCACGACATCTGTTTCGCCAACCGCGAGGCGATCCTCGGCGTGCTGACACGCCTGGAGGAGGACCTCGATACCCTGCGCGCGGCCATCGATCGCGGCGACGGGGAGTACGTGAAAGC
>JAQVKR010000382.1 GCA_028694565.1 Gammaproteobacteria bacterium
GGGAGGTGCTCGACCCCCGGCCGATCGTTCCACCGCCAACTGCACCTGTCCTGGTATGGACCGGCCGGCTGGATCCCACGGGGCAGGCGGAGTTGGGCATCACCTGGCCGGCCCCGGATCTAACTGTCGGTTATCGCGTCTATCTGGGCGATCAGCGCTGCCTGGCGGAGGCGCTGGCCATCCCGGACGAGGTCCTGACCGGCATGGCCCCGGGCCCGCCCCACCCCCTGCATCACACCCGGGCGCTGGCCGCCGACAAGATCTGTGAGGCCGACCCGGTCCAAGGACCGGCTGAAAAGGGGCTGTTCACACTGCTCAACGAGACGCCCGAAAAGCCCGACAGGGATCGCATTGTGCGCTTCCAGCACCGGCTGCCCGGCGGCTTGCGGGGTGTGCAGTTCCTGCGCATCGTGCCTGTGACGCCGGCTGGCACGGAGGCGCCCTTCGGCACGTGTGGCCTGGTGCCGGTCGCAGTGCCGCTGGAGGACCGCCCGCCCGCGCCGGCAGTGGATGTCCGCGCCGAGGCCAGCGGGGTGCGGGTACGCGTGCTGGCCTACGGCCTGGACGCTGCTGCGCTGACCCGCTTTGGCTATCCCCGCAGCGGCAAGGCGCCCCAGTTCCGGGTGCGCCGCGGGCGGGGTGGCGTGCAGGACTCGGTGTACATCCCCGTGGTGAAGGAGGGCGACCTGGTGCCACCGCCGGCCGGGGCGCCGGCCGACACTCCCTGGACCGCCGAATTCGTGGAGGATGCGGCGGCCACACCAGCCTTCGTGCGGCACACGTATGTGGCGGAAGTCCGCTTCCCGCCGGAGCCGGTGCAGGCGGAAGCCCTGGCCGAACCAGGCCCCCTCGCCGTGCGCCCCGTGTCCGGTCGCTTCGGGCAGGATGCCGACAGCCGCTGGAGCCCGCCATCGCTGCCCGCCTCGACCACACGCGTGCCGCCCGATGCGCCAGCCGCGCCGGCCGCGCTCGCAGCCGAGAAGCAAGCCGATGGCACGGTGAAACTCAGAGTCAGCGATCTGCCGGCAGTGCATCCGAAGACCATCGCTACCTACCAACTCGCCGTGTGGAAGCAGGTGGCGGCCGCCGATGGCCCCCGGCTGACCGGAGAGCCACCGGTCCTGCTGGCCCTTCCGCCTGGCCAGCAAAGTGTGGAGCACGTCGATGCGACCGGGGACGCCGTCGCCTTTTCGGTGGCTTTGATCGACCCGCTGGGCCGGCTGGGTGCAACCAGTGAGGTGACTGTCACGATCTTATGAAAGGTAAGGCGAATCTCATGGCAGTTTTGAAAGAGCTCACGTATGGGATGGAGGCAGACGATGGCTTCGAGTGCACGTATTGACGGTTCGCTTCCCGACCCTGGCGACGCTTCGACCAGGGGGCTTGTCTTCTCAGGCGGATGGGGCGTTGACTACGAGTTCGCCGGCATCCCACTGGCGCGCGCCAACCAGCCGCAATCCCGGATCCTACGCGTCCTTCGCGCAGGAGATCTGTTTTGGCCAAGACAACCGCTTTGGCGGTGCGCGCCGGCATGAGTGACCGGCTTGTACACATCGGTTAGTGCCGCTTGGCAACTGACGTGGGGTGTGACGCTGCCACCGATATGGCATGCGAGCCCACCTCAAGATCGAGAGTACTTGAAGAAAGGACGGAACAGATGAGTCTTTTCGCGGGAATAGATGCGAGCAACTATCCAGGCAAACTCGTCATGGACGCGATCTGGGCCACGTCAAACATCTACTGGACGGGGATGTACCTCGATTCCCCGGCACCGGTTCCCGGCGAGGTTTCAACGACCAAGCCGAAGAACGGCCACAACCGGATGGGCGGCATCGGCGCCCACTCCGTTGGTAGCTGGATGCGCGCCTGGGGGGAAATCTATGACGGCACCTGGGGCATCCTACCGATCTACTGGGGACACCAGGACCCGGCCAACGAAGACGGCCCGATCGATCTACGCGAGTCTATCGCTGTCGCCAATGCCGAAGACGCCGCTCTCAAGGCGATCAGCGCGGGGATCCCTTCTGGCGCCGTACTCTACCTCGACTGGGAGATAGGGGGTACGCCCTCCGCCGCAGGCATCACCTACTGCCGCACATGGTTCCGGCGGCTCTCCGAGCTCGGGTATCGCCCTGGTGTGTACTGCCACCCACCCTCATCGCAGCGGTTTCGACTGGAGTGTCCACACATGTTCGTGTGGAGCGTCAATCTTGCATCGCAGGCCGGCGGCATCTCGATCGTCGACAACCAGCTCATCCTCGATACCCCGTCACTCGTCGTCGACGGCGGCGAGCCACCGGATCGTGACGCCATCGCCCGGCAGTGGAAGCACAGACTCGGCCCGCCGCCCGGAGGTCCGATCTCTGGGTTCCCAAGCATCATCGATGCGGACGTGGCAGCTGTTCAGGATCCGGCGTTTCCAGAGCGGCGCAATCAACCGATGGAGATCCGCTCAGGGCCGATCACGGCAACCACAGGAACCCTTGACTGGCTGGCTGCCTATGCAGTTCGGCGCGGGAAGGTCGTTCGAGTGACGTGGTCTCCCGGGGCCGAATCGCTCGATGCGGATCTGGTGGGCTCGATGTCGACGGGATGGCTGAACCCGTTCGTGCCGATATCTGCAACCCGCCAGGATATCAACGGCGCCACCGTGGAGTGGTTCGCCGCGCTCGGGTGGGATGAGGCCGAGAACGACAGCACATGGCGCATCAGAACATTTCGTGGGGAGGCCGGTGGCGCGTGGGAGGAGATCGTGCTATTCAGCGGATCCGAGATCGAGCCGCTGCCCGGCACGGTGATTTCTCAACGCCGTGGAGCGACGCCCGAGGTGTTCGCGTTGGACCGAAACGCTGGCGCTATCGCTGGCGCCCGCTGGGACGAAACCCTACACGCGTGGACAACCCCCCAGGTGTTGATGGCTCCCAACGGTCCCGCGGCGCCGTTTCCGATCAGAACCAACGGGTTTGCCGCCCTCAGTAGAGCACCCGGTCTCCTCGACCTGTTCTTCGTCGGCACCGACTCGCTCGTGCGAACCTCGTACTCGACTAGCCCCAGTGCTTGGAGTGACTCGTTCGTCATCGGCGACCCAACGGTCCGGGTCCACGCGATGGCCAATCTGGCGGTGATCAGCCCCAGCCCTGACCGCATCGAAGTCGTGTTCATCGGCCGGCGTGACGGTGATCCGAATCTCCGCCTCTACGCCATCGGCTGGTCCCAGGGACAGCAATGGGCAAGTCCGGGTACACGCGAAATCGGCGGGTCAGTACCCCTTGAGCCAATGTCCCGCATCGCTATCTCGAGCCGCCGGGCCGAGTTTGTGGACGTCTTTGTCGTTGACCAGAACGGCCAGCTCCACAACAC
>JAQVKR010000383.1 GCA_028694565.1 Gammaproteobacteria bacterium
ATCCAACTTCGCAAACCATCATTTCTGAGCAGTGCAACTCAGAACCGTTTCTCCAAGGACAACTTTTGAATCTTGGGTATAAATCCAGCAGTGGTTTCATCGGTTCGCCTCCCCGTTGTCCCGCGCCTGTCGTCCCCGGCCCAGCTGGTAGCGGGCCACGGCGCGGTTGTGCTCGGCCAGCGAGGCCGAGAAGGCGTGGCTGCCGTCGCCGCGGGCGACGAAGTAGAGGTCCTTGCCCGGCGCCGGATGCAGGGCGGCGCGGATCGCCTCCAGGCCGGGCATGGCGATGGGGCTCGGCGGGAGCCCCGGACGGGTGTAGGTGTTGTAGGGCCCGTCCTCCTGCAGATGGCTGCGGCGCAGGTTGCCGTCGAAGGCCTCGCCCAGGCCGTAGATTACCGTCGGATCGGTCTGCAGCAGCATCCCCCGCTGCAACCGGCGCACGAAGACCCCGGCGATGGCCGGCCGCTCCTCGGGCACGCCGGTTTCCTTCTCGACGATGGAGGCCATGATCAGCGCCTGGTAGGGATCTTCGTAGGGCAGCCCCTCGTCGCGCTCGGCCCACTCCCGCTCCAGGTGCCGGGCCATGGTCCGATAGGCCCGCTCGAGGAACGCCGCGTCGGTCATCCCCTTGTGATAGCGGTAGGTGTCCGGGAAGAAGCGGCCCTCGGGATGCTCGCCGGGATGTCCCAGGCGCGCCATCACCGTTCCGGGATCGGCGTCGGCCAGGGTATGGCGGAGGAACTCCGCCCGGCCGACCGCCTCCAGTACCTGGCGGAAATTCCAGCCCTCCACGAGGGTCAGGGAATACTCGATGACATCGCCCGCGGCGATGCGGGCCAGCAGCTGGCGGGGAGTCGTGCCGGGAGCGATGGCGTACTCGCCGGCCTTCAGCTGCCGATCGACGCCATCGTAGCGGGCCAGGAGCACCAGGTAGAGGGGGTGCTGAATCGCCCCCGCGCGGACCAGGTCGCGGGCCAGCCCCTGGACATTGCCGCCGGGCGGCAGTTCCAGCCGCAGGCCCTCGGCGGGAAGGTCGAGGGGGCGGTCCCGGAAATCGAGCCAGGCACCGGCGAACCAGGCGCCGGCGCCTCCGGCAACCGCGACGGCCAGAAGCAGGCCGATAAGGAGAAATCTCTTCACGTCACCGCCTGCCGGTTGCGGCCCCGCCGTGGCGGGGCTGTCCTGTGGTGTGCCGCTTCACCCCTGGAGGCCCGTTCAGGGCCTCCGGAAATCGTCGGCGCAAGGCGTGGCGCGCAGGCAACGGCCCGCTGTGCGCGCCTCGCCGCCAGGGGCGGAACGGGGCACTAGTCGGGTTTGCGGAAGATCAGGGTTCCGTTGGTGCCGCCGAAACCGAAGGCGTTCGACAGTGACACATCGATCTTCATCTCCCGGGCGGTGTGGGCGACGTAGTCCAGGTCGCATTCCGCATCGGGGTTGTCGAGATTGATGGTCGGCGGAGAGACCTGGTCGCGAATGGCGAGGACGGAGAAGATGGCCTCCACCGCGCCGGCCGCGCCGAGCAGGTGATCGGTCATCGACTTCGTGGAGTTCACCACCAGCTTGTGGGCGTGTTCGCCGAAGGTGGTCTTCACCGCCCGGGTCTCGGCCACGTCGCCAGCCTGGGTGGAGGTCCCATGGGCGTTGACATAGTCCACCGCGTCGGGATTCATCCCGGCATCGCGCAGGGCGTTGGCCATGCAGGTGGCGGCGCCCTCGCCCTCCGCCGGCGGCAGGGTCATGTGGTAGGCGTCGCCGCTCATGCCGAAGCCCACCAGCTCGGCGTAGATGGTGGCGCCGCGGCGCTTGGCGTGCTCGTACTCCTCCAGCACCACCACGCCGCCGCCGTCGCTGAGCACGAAGCCGTCGCGGTCGCGATCCCACGGGCGGCTGGCCTGCTCCGGGGCATCGTTGCGGGTGGACAGCGCCCGGGCGGAGCCGAAGCCGCCGAGCCCCAGCGGCGAGGTGGCCATCTCCGCGCCGCCCGCGATCATCACGTCGGCATCACCGTAGGCGATGATGCGCCCGGCCTCGCCGATGTTGTGGGTCCCGGTGGTGCAGGCGGTGACGATGGCGATGTTCGGCCCCTTGAACCCGTACATGATGGACAGGTTGCCGGAGATCATGTTGATGATGGCGCTGGGCACGAAGAACGGCGAGATGCGGCGCGGGCCGCTCTTCATGTAGGTTTCGTGATTGCGCTCGATGGCCGGCAGACCGCCGATGCCCGAGCCGATGGCCACGCCGATGCGGTGGGCGTTCTCCTCGGTCACCTCGAGCCCGGAGTCGCGGACCGCCTGGACGCCGGCCGCGATGCCGTAATGGATGAACGCATCCATCTTCTTGGCTTCCTTCGGCGGCAGGTACTCCTCCACGTTGAAGTTCCTGACCGAGCCCCCGAAACGGGTGCTGAAAGCCGAGGTGTCGAAGTACTCGATGGGGCCGATGCCACTCTTGCCGGCGAGCGCATTCTCCCAGGACTCCGCGACGCTGAGACCAAGGGGAGAGACCATGCCGAGGCCGGTGACAACAACACGCTTCCTAGCCAAAGGTAAACCCTCTATGCCGATGGCGGCCCGGAAGCCGCATTCTGGATGGTCCGCCTGGACAGCGGCCGGGCGAGCCGTCCGCGTGACGAATCAAGGCTGATGGACGGGCGCAAACAGAGAAAGGCCGCCGACCGCGTTTGGCCGGCGGCCTATTCCAGTGCACTGTGCTTCAGCACACCAGTGTGCTGCATCCCGACTCAGCTATGGGCTTCGATGTAGTCGATTGCCTGCTGGACAGTGGTGATCTTCTCGGCCTCCTCATCGGGGATTTCGCACTCGAACTCCTCCTCGAGGGCCATGACCAGCTCAACAGTGTCCAGCGAATCAGCACCCAGGTCGTCGACGAACGAGGCCTCGCGGGTGACCTCCTCTTCCTTCACCCCCAGCTGCTCGACCACGATCTTCTTGACGCGCTCTTCAATAGTGCTCATGACAGGATTGTCCTCCTAAACGCACAGGATGCAGCTCGATAACTGCGGTTGGTAGTTTATAAAAACGCCGATAAGTTGCAAGGCGATTTGCCCGTCCATCCTGGATTGATGCCCGCTTCCCGGGGTATCCAAAGCACCTGGCCCGGCAGACCGGCTGCTCGCCTATTTTGTTGATTTCTGGTTGTTTTGCTCTCAACCCATGTACATCCCGCCATTCACATGGAGGGTCTCGCCGGTGATATAGCCGGCACCAGGAGATGCCAGGAATGCCACCGCGGAGGCGATCTCCCCGGGCTGTCCCAGGCGGGCGAGCGGTATCTGGCCCAGCAGGGCGGTGCGCTGATCATCGGGCAGCGCGCGGGTCATGTCGGTGTCGATGAA
>JAQVKR010000384.1 GCA_028694565.1 Gammaproteobacteria bacterium
CAGCGCCTCGGTGACCACGGCGGGCTCCGTCCCCAGGGTCCGCGCCAGCTCTGCCCAGGGCTCGGGCACCAGGGGGAAGTCGCGCTGGAAATCGTTGAGCAGGCGGCGCTCCAGCTCGCTCAGCCCGGCCCAGGCCGCGGGAGCCTCCCGCGGTTCCAGTGTTCTGCTGCCGGCGTGTCCCATCCCGCTATCCCTCCGTACCGTGCCCGCCGTGCGGTCCCCGACCTTGAAGCTCCGGCTACAGGCCGATCCGGTGCGCCCGGGGGGTGAAGAAGATCCCGCTGGGCTTGTCGGCCTCGATCTCGGTGAGCTGCTCGAAGGTCCGCGTGTCGTAGACCTTCACCCGGTCCTGGTCGCGCACGGAGACCCACACCTCCTCGCCGCGGGGGGTGAACTCCATGTGCAGCACGCCCTTCCCCGGCCTGAAGGTATGGATCACCTTCAGCGTGGCCACGTCGATGACCTGGACCGTGTCGTTGTCCGGGAAGGCGAAGTTGACCCACACGTGGCGGCCATCGGGGCGTCCCATGACGAACACCGGCTGGCTGTGGACGGGGATGCGCTGCACCTGGGTCCAGCTGTCGCGGTCCACCACCAGCACCTCGTGGTGGCCGACTCCGGGCAGAAAGGCGTAGCCGCCCGCCATGGCCCAGCCTTCGAGGTGGGGCATCTTGTAGACGGGCAGCTTCTCGTTGCCGCGGCCGTAGTCGGCCAGGATGCGCCGCACGCCGGCATCGGGATTCCAGAGGTCGAGCAGCGCCAGGCCGTCCTCGCCGAACAGGCCGGTGATGTAGTACCTGCCGTCCGGGGTGATGAGCCCGTCGTAGGGCTGCCGGCCGATATCGCGGAACCGGCGCACCGCGGGCCGCGCCGGATCGGAAAGATCGGCGATCCAGATCTCGCCGGCGTCATAGAGGCTGAAGACGAAGCGCCGCCCGGGGGCGTCCACCAGCCCCACCACCTTGGAGTGCTTCCCCTCGCTGCCGTAAATGGCCGGGATGTCGAGCTTCAGCTCCAGGGTGTCGGCATCGAAGATCTTCACCCCGCCCGGCTCGTAGTTGGAGACCGCCACCAGCCGGCCGTCCTGGGAAATGGCCCCGCCGATGCTGTTGCCGGACTGGATGATCCGGCGTGCGACGCCCCGGCGGAGGAGATCCACCTTGGTCAGGCCGCCGTCGCGGCCGAACACGTAGGCGTAGCGCTCGTCGCGGGAGTAGACGATGGAGGCGTGGGAGAGATCGCCCAGCCCCTCGATCTCGGCGAGCTTCGTGCGCCCGGTGGTCTCCACCAGGGCCACGCGGCCCGCGGCGCGCTCGATGACCAGGCCCAGGTCGCCGGTGGCCCGCGGGCCCGGCGCGTCGGAGGCCGGGTGGGTGGCGCAGCCCCCCGCCGTCAGCGCCAGGAGGAACAGAACGGCCAGTCCGGACAGGTTACGGGGCATCGGGAACTCCTTCGCGCAGAATCTTCACCAGCCAGGCCGCCTCGTCGGCGGACAGGATGCCCCGCCAGGGCGGCATGGGCGTGCCCAGCCGGCCATGGAGGACCGTGGCGGCGAGCGTGTCGGGATCCTTGGGGCCGAGGGTTTCGGGCAGCAGCGGCGGCCCCAGCCCGCCGCGCAGGGTCATGCCGTGGCAGGAGCCGCAGTCGTGGCGCAGCATATGCAGCAGCTCCGCCTGCCGGGCCGGCCCCGGCCCGGCCACGCCGGCGGCCGCCACGCCGAACAGCAGCAGGGCGGCGCCCGGGCGCGCCAGTCGCAACGGAATCATGACGGGCACCCGCTCATTCGGTCACCGTGACCATTCCGCGCATCTCCGGATGGGGCCCGCAGCGGTAGGGAAACTCGCCCGGCGCGTCGAAACCGCGCTCGAAGGACTCGCCCGGAAAGATGTAGTCGGGCTCCGGCTCGCCCAGCGCCTCGAACCAGACGCTGTGGTACTGGCGCTTCTCCCGGTTGACCCAGCGCACCGTGGTGCCGGCCGGCACGGTGATCGCAGCGGGCTGGAACGCGTAGTCGCGAATGGTGATCTCCACCGGCTCGCCGCCGGCCCGGGCCCCGGCGGCGAGCGCCAGCAGCATGCCGCACAGCAGTGACGGAGACATTCTGACCATCTGGCTGTACCTCCTGTGGTGTCCGGGCGGTTCGCTCCGCCTCTCCTGCCGGGGGTACCGGCGCCCCGCTTGCCGCGGGACGCCGGCCCGGACATGATTACTGGGCCGTGGCATTGATCTCGGCGTCGGGGTTGTCCAGCCCCAGCTTGTAGCCCACCGACACATGGTGCCAGCGGGCGGCGCTGAAATCATCGTGGATGGCGAAGCCGATGTTGTAGAGCTTGCCCGGCTCCAGCGCCACATCGCCCGGCGCCCCGCTGGCCAGCCTGCGCCTCACCGTCACCGTCCACACGCCGCCCTCCAGCCGGCCGCTCATCGCCGTGCCCTGGCCGCCCTCCATCACCCGGTCCGCCAGCACGTGGCCGTCCTCGGCCGCGCCGGCCCCGGACCTGAACCGCAGCAGATCCATGAAGTGGCCCGCCTCCAGCTCGGCGGCCACCTCCGCCTCGCCCTTGCGCTTGCCCCAGCCGCCGCGGGGCTTGTCGCCGCGACCCCGGATCTCGATCTCCGTGCGGCTCTCGGTCAGGTACTTGGTGGCGTCGGGGCTCGCCTCGTCCGGCATGCTGCGCAGATCGTGGTGGCAGGTGCCCCAGCAGCCGGCCCGGTCGGCGTACTCCACCTCGTCGGTGGCCAGCATCAGCGCCAGCTTCACCGGGTTCTCCGGGTCCATCTTGCCGCCTTCCACGAACGGCACCGGCACGTGCGGGGTGTCCTCCCACTGGAAGCGCAGGTAGAGGTTCTCGGCGTCGTGGGCCGCCTGCACCGTCACCGGGATGCTGCCGCGCTTGCCCTCGATGGGCTGCGGCTCCAGCTTCTCGCCGGTGACAATCTTGCGGCCGATGTCCGCCGCCTCCTTGTCGTGGCAGTCGAAGCAGCGATCGCCCGCCTCGAAGGCCCGCTTCCCGCTGTGATCGCGGCCGTTCAGGATCCACTCCATCGACGACTGCCCCGGGTAGAACAGCACCACCTCGCGCTCGCCGGCCTTCGACCAGTCGATCCCGGCGGCCACGTCATCCCCCACCGCCGCGGGTGCCGCCGTGGCGGGTGCCGCCGCAGCCACGGGCGCCGGGGCCGCCATCGCCCGGGCCTCGCGCTGCACGGCGTTGATCTCGGCGTCGGGATTGTCCAGCCCCAGCTTGTAGCCCACCGACACATGGTGCCAGCGGGCGGCGCTGAAATCATCGTGGATGGCGAAGCCGATGTTGTAGAGCTTGCCCGGCTCCAGCGCCACATCGCCCGGCGCCCCGC
>JAQVKR010000017.1 GCA_028694565.1 Gammaproteobacteria bacterium
AACACGGAACACGGAACACGGAACACGGAACACGGAACACGGAACCATGCCCCGAGCAATCGCCCTCCTGCTCCTCGTCCTGGCCGCCCCGGCCGTCGCCGGCGGGATCTACCGCTGGACCGACGCGCAGGGGCAGGTGCACTTCGGCGACCGGCCGCCGGCGGGAGCGGGCGAGGCGCTGCCGCTGACCAGCCGTCCGACGCCGCCGGCCCCGGAGCCCGACGCCGGGGCGCGGCGGGCGCGGCAGGACCGGCTGCTGCGGGCGTTCGAGACGGAGCGCCGGGAGCGGGCGGAGCAGGCCGCGGCCGCCCGCGCGGAGACCGAGCGGCGCGAGCGCAACTGCCGCGCCGCCCGGGAGCGGCTGGCGGGGGCGCGCTCGGCCGCCTACCTGTTCCGGCGCGACGGGTCCGGCGAGCGGGTGATCCTGGACGACGGGGAGCGGGCCGCGGCGGAGGCGGAGAGCGAGGCGCTGGTGGCGCGGTGGTGCGACTGAACGGCGCGCCGCCGCCCGCGGCGTGGATGCATCCATGCCCCGGTGGCCCGATCCGGCGCCGCGCCCGGCCGGATGAATCCGGCCCTGCGGGACGGGCGGGGTTCCCCCCGGTGCGGGTGCGGATTCATCCGCACGCGCCGCAGGCGGCCGGGGCCGGCGTCGGGCTGCCTGCCCGGATGAATCCGGAATCGCACACCCGCTTTTCCCGGCTGCCCGGGTAACCCTGAACCTATTCCGGCAGCCCCTCCAGCATGAACTGGGGCAGCGCCAGGGCGCCGTGGTGCAGCCCGGCGTTGTAGTAGCGGGTGGGGAAGGGGCGCGCGCGGGCGTCCGCCTCGCGGAAGGCGTCCAGCGGCTCGCCCTTGCGGGCCATGGTGGCCGACCACCAGCCGGAGGGATAGACCGGCTGCGGGAAGTGCAGGGTGCGGGTGTGGCTGAAGCCGGCGGCGCGCATGGCCTTGTGCATGGGCTGGATGATGCGCTCGAAGTGCAGCAGCGGCGACTCGCTCTGCTGCACCAGGATGCCGCCCCTGCCCAGCGCCCGGAAGCAGTTGCGGTAGAAGGGTTCGCCGAACAGCCCCTCGGCCGGGCCGATAGGATCGGTGGAGTCGATGATGACCAGGTCCACGGAATCGGCCGGGGCCTGCTTCATCCATGCGATGCCGTCGCCGAAATGGAGCTCCGCCCGCGGGTCGCCGTTGGCCTCGCACAGCTCCGGGAAGTACTCCTCGGACAGGCGCGTCACCCGCTCGTCGATCTCCACCTGCAGGCAGTGCTCCACGCCCGGGTGGCGCAGCACCTCGCGCAGCGTTCCGCAATCGCCGCCGCCGATGATCACCACGCGCTTCGGATCGGCGTGGGTGAACAGCGCCGGGTGGGACATCATCTCGTGGTAGAGGAAGTTGTCCCGCGAGGTGAGCATCACCAGCCCGTCGAGGGTCATCAGGTAGCCCCACCGGGTGGTCTCGTAGATGTCGAGGCGCTGATAGGGCGTCTGCTCCTCGTAGACGTGGCTCGCGGTCTCCAGGGAGAAGGCGCTGCCGTGCTCCTCGCAGCGCTCGGTAAACCAGTTGCGGGGCGTTTCCTGGGCCATGACGGGCTCCACTGCCGGAAAGGGAACAAGGGTGCCAAAAGATACCGGAAGGGCGGCAGGACCCACAAGGGACTGTGATCACCCCGCCCGCTGCCGGATAATGGGCCTCCAGGCGTGTAACAGTACACTAGTGTACTGCACCACTCTTGGAGGCTCATTCAGCGAGTCGCCGGCCGGTCAGATGCAAGGCGCGCTTGCGCAGGAAGGGCAGGCCCCCTTTCAAGCGAGCGCAACGCCGCAGATGGCCGGCCAGCGGCTCGCCCGCCGGGAGCCCCCCGAAAGCACCATGACGGCGTTGCAGCGCTTGACAAGGGAAACAACCATTGCCTGCGCACTGCGCCTTGTCCTGGCACTTTCGGGGGGCTCTGAAAGTACCTCCAAGAGTGGCGCAGTACACTAGACCCACAGCAGCGACGGGAGCCGGTCAGCGGTGAGCTGGACTATCGACAAGGCGCGCGAACTCTACAGCACCGCCAACTGGGGCGGCGGCTATTTCGACGTGAACGGCGACGGCCACCTGGTGTGCCGTCCCGATCGGGATCCCGCCCATCCCGGCGTGGACCTGGTGGCGCTGGTGCGCGAGGTGCGCGAGGCGGGGCTCATCCTGCCGGTGCTGGTGCGCTTCACCGGCATTCTCCACGACCGGGTGGACACCCTCTGCGGCGCCTTCGCCGCGGCGACCGCGGCGGAGTCCTACCGGGGCCGCTACACGGCGGTCTATCCCATCAAGGTGAACCAGCAGCGCCGGGTGGTGGAGGAGATCCTGCGCCACGGCGGCGGCCGCGTGGGCCTGGAGGCGGGCAGCAAGCCCGAGCTGATGGCGGTGCTGGCGCTGTCCCGGCCCGGGCGCGGGGTGATCATCTGCAACGGCTACAAGGACCGGGAGTACATCCGCCTGGGCCACATCGCCCGGGCCATGGGCCACCGCATCCACCTGGTCATCGAGAAGCTGTCCGAGCTGGAGACGGTGATCGCCGCCTCCCGCGAGCTGGGGGTGAAGCCGCTGCTGGGGATCCGGGTGCGGCTCGCCTCCATCGGCGCCGGGAAGTGGCAGAACACCGGCGGCGAGAAGGCCAAGTTCGGCCTCTCCGCCGCCCAGGTGCTGGAGGTGGTGCGGCGCCTGAAGGCGGCGGACCTGCTCGAGTGCCTGCAGCTCCTGCACTTCCACATGGGCTCCCAGATCGCCAACATCCGCGACATCCAGGCCGGCCTGCGCGAGGGGGCCCGCTACTACGCCGAGCTGCACCGGCTCGGGGTGCCCATCGGCACCGTGGACATCGGCGGCGGGCTCGGGGTGGACTACGAGGGCACCCGCTCCCGCGCCTACTGCTCCATGAACTACAGCGTGCAGGAGTACGCCAACAACGTGGTGCACCTGCTGGCCGAGGTGTGCGCCGAGGAGAACCTGCCCCACCCGGACATCATCACCGAGTCGGGCCGGGCCATGACCGCCCACCACGCGGTGCTGCTCACCAACGTCATCGACATCGAGCGGGGCCCCGACCAGGACGTTCCGCCGCCGCCGGTGGAGGCCGAGCCGCTGATCCTCCGCGATCTGCGCTACGGCCTCGATCACCTGGACCGGCACTCCGCCGTGGAGGCCTACCACGACGCGCTCTACTGGCTGGCCCAGAGCCAGGAGCAGTTCGTCCACGGGTTGCTGAGCCTCGATCAGCGCGCCCTGGCCGAGCGCCTCTACGCCGCCACCTGCCGGCGGGTGCGGGAGCTGCTCGCCCCGGGCAAGCGCAGCCACCGGGAGGTGCTCGACGAGCTCGACGAGAAGCTCGCCGACAAGTATTTCTGCAACTTCTCCCTGTTCCAGTCCCTGCCCGACGCCTGGGCCATCGACCAGTCCTTCCCCATCGTCCCCCTGCAGCGGCTCGACGAGCGCCCCGGCCGGCGGGCGGTGATCGAGGATCTCACCTGCGACTCCGACGGACGCATCGACACCTTCGTGGAGGAGGGCGGCACCGAGCACACCCTGCCGCTGCATGCCGTCGCCGCCGGGGAGGACTATTTCCTCGGCATCTTCCTGGTGGGGGCCTACCAGGAGATTCTCGGCGACATGCACAACCTGTTCGGGGACACCGACTCGGTCCATGTGGAGGCGCTGCCCGGCGGCGGCCACCGGCTGGTGGAGCCGGTGCGGGGCGATACGGTGGACAACGTCCTCCGCTACGTCCACTTCGAGGCGGACAAGCTGCTCGCCGCCTACCGCGGCCAGCTGGAGAGCGCGGCGCTGCCGGCGGCGGCCCGGGCGGGGTATCTCGAGGAGCTCGAGGCGGGGCTGCGCGGCTACACCTACCTGGAAGACTGAGGATGCCGCTGTTGCGGGTTGTTGCGGCCCGGTTCCCGCAGTGGAACGTCTGAGTTTGTTCCCGGGATTTCCCGTTGCCGCCGCCCGTTCCCGGGCATCCATGCTAGAGTTCCCTATACCATGGCCGAGGACTCAGGGCACGGAATGCGGGTTCTGCTTCTAGAGGGAGACAATGACCGGGCGCGGCGGCTCGGCGCGCTCATAGCCGGGCCGGAAACGGCCCGCTGGTCCGTGGTCCACGAGCCGGACACGGATGCGACCCTGGCGCGCCTCGGCGCTGAAGCCTTCGATCTCCTGCTGCTGGATCCCGCCTGCGGCGAGGCTGCGGCCTCTCCCGCCAACACCCTCCGGCGTCTCAACGCGGCGCTGCCCACGCTGCCCATCGTGACGTTCTGCCCCGGCCACGGCGGGGAGCAGTCCGGCGGGTGCGCGGTTCACGGCCGGGGGGTGGTGGCCTGCCTCGATCGGCGGCTGGCCGGCGATGGGGCCGGCCTGCGCACGGCGCTGGAGCAGGCGGTGGCCGGGGCGGCCGCGGGGACGGGCGAGCCGGGGCGCCTGCACCGGGCCCTGGTGACGCTCAGCCAGTGCAACCAGGCGCTGGTGCGCGCCCCCGACGAGGCCACCCTGCTGGAGCGGATCTGCCGGGTGGCGGTGGGGCCGGGGGGCTACCGGATGGCCTGGATCGGCTTCGCCGTGGAGCGCCCCGGGCGGGTGGTGGAGCCGGTGGCGATGGCCGGCCACGTGGAAGGTTACCTGGAGCGCGTCCGGGTGCGCTGGGATGACGGTCCGCTGGGCCAGGGCCCGGCCGGGCGGGCCATCCGCGGCGGCGTCCCGGCCCTGGTCCGCTACGTGGAGGGAAACCCGGACTTCAGCCCCTGGCGCGAGGAGGCGCTGCGCCGGGGCTACGCCTCGGTGCTGGCGTTGCCGCTGCGCCAGGCCGACGCCGTCATCGGGGCGCTGTGCATCTATGCCGGGGAGCCTGATGCCTTCGACGAGGGCGAGGTCGGCCTGCTCGACGAGCTGGCCGCCGATCTCTCCTACGGCATCACCGCGTTGCGCACCCGCGCCGAGCGGCAGGCCGCGGAGGGGCGGATGCGGATGCTCTCGCGGGCCCTGGAGCAGACCGCCGACGCGGTGATGATCACCGACGCCGGGGGCCGCATCGAGTTCGTCAATCCCGCCTTCACCCGCATCACGGGCTACAGCGCCGCGGAAGCCGTCGGCCGGCCGGCCTCCCTGCTCAAGTCCGGCCGGCACAAGGCGAAGCTTTACACCGCCCTGTGGCGGAACCTGGCGGCGGGGCGCACCTTCCAGGGCACGCTCGTCAACCGCCGCCGCGATGGGAGTCTCTACTCCGAGGAGAAGACCATCACTCCCCTGTTCGACGACGATGGCGCCATCACCCATTACATCTCCACGGGTCGCGACATCACCCGGCACATCGAGGACGAACAGCGCATCCGCTACCTGAGCAGCCGCGACCCCCTGACCGGCCTGCCGAACCGCGCCGCCTTCCTGGAGCGGATCGATCCGGCGCTGAGGCAGGAGGGCGAGGGCGGCGGCGCGGCGGTGGTGGTGCTGGACGTGGACCGCTTCAAGATGATCAACGACACCCTCGGCCCGGGTGGCGGGGATCGGCTCCTGCGCCAGCTGGCCGATCGGCTGGGGCGGGTGCTGCAGTCCGGGGACATGCTGGCGCGGCTCGGCAGCGACGAGTTCGCCATCCTGCTGGGCGAGGTGCGCACGCCGGAGCAGGCGATGAGCCGCGTCCGGGGGCTGCAGTCGGTGCTCGCATCCGCCTACCGGCTGGATGGTCACGAGCTGTATATCAGCGCCGGCATCGGGGTGAGCCTCTATCCCCATGACGGCAGTGACGGCACCCAGCTGCTCGGCAATGCCGAGGCCGCCCTCCACCGGGCCCGCCGCCAAGGCCGCGCCGGCCTGCGGTTCTACACCGCCGACATCGATGCCCGGGCCCACGATCAGCTGGCCCTGGAGGCGGACCTGCGCCGGGCCCTGGAGCGGCGGGAGCTGCGGCTCCACTACCAGCCCCAGCTGGATCTGCGGACCGGCGCCGTGGTGGCCGTGGAGGCGCTGCTGCGCTGGCAGTGCCCCCGCCGCGGGCTCGTCCCGCCGATGGAGTTCATTCCGCTGCTGGAGGAGACCGGCCTGATCCGGCCGGTGGGCGACTGGGTGCTGGCGGAAGCCTGCCGGCAGGCTTCCGCCTGGCGGGAAGCCGGCCTGCCGCCGCTGGTGATCGCCGTCAACCTCTCCCCGCTCCAGCTGGAGGACGGCGATCTGGCGCAGCGGCTGCGGCGGCACCTGGAACAGGCCCGGCTCGAGCCGGCGCTCCTGGAGCTGGAAATCACCGAGACCACCCTGATGCGCCATGGCGGCGGGACGCTGGCGATGCTGGAGTCGATCAACGAGCTGGGCGTGCAGCTGGCCCTCGATGACTTCGGCACCGGCTACTCCTCGCTCGGCTACCTGACGCGCTTCCCCCTGCACACGGTGAAGATCGATCGCAGCTTCGTCAGCCAGCTGCCGCGCCATGAATACAGCGTGGAGGTGGTGCGCGCCATCGCGGGACTGGCCCACGGCCTGGGCCTGACCCTGGTGGCCGAGGGGGTGGAGCATCCCGGCCAGGTGGATCTGCTCCGGGAGCTGGGTTGCCACCGGCTCCAGGGGTTCCTGTACGCCCGGCCGATGCCGGCCGAGGAGCTGCCCGGCTGGATGGCCGCGCGGAGTTGAAACCCTTTGGCGCCGGCACCGGTCGGAAGGATCGAGGGTGATGTTCGGGATGGGATCGCCCTCCCGCCGCGCGGCGCCCATTGCGCGCGCGGGCGCGCACCGGGGCGGCGGTCCCCGGCCAGCCGCTTGCCGGAGTGACGCTACACTTGCGGTATCGCCCCACAGGAGACGGAGTCCACGATGAAGATCAAGATCGACCTGGAAGCCACCCCCCAGGAGCTGCGCACGTTTTTCGGGCTGCCCGACGTGGAGCCCCTGCAGCGGGAGCTCATGGACCAGATCCGGGAGCGGATGCTCGCGGGCATGGAGGGATTCGACCCGGCGACCCTGATGAAGCCCTTCCTGCCGCCCCACCTGCAGTCCATGGAGGCGCTGCAGAAAAGCTTCTGGGACGCCTTCTCCGCGGGCCTGGGCCCGTCCGGGAAGAAGGCCGGCGGCGGAGAGGAGTAGGCGCCGCAGGCTCACCGCGCGGCCTGCGGCGGAAACCGGGACCCCGGCGGGAGGGGTGAATGTCGAGAAAGCCGGAACAGCTCAAGGCCGATCTCATCCGGAAGGTGATCGGCCTGGCGGAGGCGAAGGTGTCCGGGGAGCGCCTGGCGGCGCTGGAATCGTTCATCGAGCAGTACTACCTTCGCGCCGCGCCGGAGGATCTGCTGGAGCACTCGCCCGAATCGCTCTACGGCGTCGTCCTGGCCCACTGGAACCTCCTCCATCTGCGCGCGCCCGGCGACGCCCGGATCCATGTCTACAACCCCAGCCACGAGCAGCACGGCTGGCAGTCGGTCCACACGGTGGTGGAGATCATCACCGATGACATGCCCTTCCTGGTGGACTCGGTGCGCATGGCGGTCAACCGGCTGGGGCTGACGCTGCATCTGCTGATTCATCCCGTGCTGCGGGTGGAGCGGGACGCCCGGGGGCGGCTCGGCGCCATCGTGCCGCCGGGGGCCCCCGCGGAGCGGGGGATGCAGGAGTCGCTGATGCACCTGCAGGTGGATCGGCAGACCGATCCGGCCGATCTGGCACGGCTGCACCAGACCCTCGAACAGGTGCTGGCCGACGTGCGCATCACCGTGGGCGACTGGGGCCGGATGCGCGAGCGGCTGGAGGCGGTGATCGAGAGCCTCGAGCGAACGCCGCCGCCGCTCAATCCGGCCGATCTGAACGAGGGCCGGGCCTTCCTGGGCTGGCTGCTGGACGGGCACTTCACCTTCGTCGGCTACCGGCACTACCGCCTGCTGGAGGAGCAGGGGGAGGACGTGCTGCGGGCGCTGCCCGGCACCGGGCTGGGCGTGCTGCGCCGGCGCGAGGAGCACGAGGTGTCGGCAAGCTTCTCCGCCCTGCCCGAGCCGCTCCGCCGTCGCGCCCACGAGGCCGAGCTGCTGGTGATCAACAAGGCCTCGGCCCAGTCGACGGTGCACCGGCCGGTGCCGCTCGACTACGTGGGCGTGAAGGAGTTCGATCGCCACGGCGAGGTCATCGGCGAACACCGCTTTCTCGGCCTCTACACCTACGCGGCCTACAACCTCTCGCCCTCCGCCATTCCCCTGGTCCGGCGCAAGGTGGCGCGGGTGATGGTGCGGTCGGGGCTGGCCGCCTCCAGCTACGCCGCCAAGGCCCTGCTCAACATCATCGACAACTTTCCCCGCGACGAGCTGTTCCAGGCCAGCGAGGAGGAGCTGTTCGACATCACGCTGGGGATCCTGCACCTGCAGGAGCGGCGCCGGATCCGGCTGTTCGTCCGCCGCGACCCCTTCGGCCGCTTCTTCTCCTGCCTGGTGTTCGTGCCCCGGGATCGCTACGACACCGCCCTGCGCATCCGGATGCAGGGCATCCTGCAGGAGGCCTTCGGCGGGACCCGGGCCGAGTTCAACACCCGGTTCTCGGAATCGGTCCTGGCGCGCATCCACTTCACCATCCACACCCCGGTGGGGAGCGAGCCGGGCTACGAGGTGCGCGAGATCGAGCAGCGGCTGCAGGAGTCCGCCCGCAGCTGGGCCGAGGATTTCCAGCAGGCGCTGATGGAGCACTTCGGCGAGGAGCGGGGCAACCGCCTGCTCTCCAGCTACCAGTACGCCTTTCCCGCCGGCTACCGCGAGATCCACCCGGCCTGGACCGCGGTCTATGACGTGGAGCACATCACCCGCCTGCCGGCGGACGGACCCGGCCTGAGCCTCTACCGGCCGCTGGAGGAGACCGGCGGGAACCTGCACTTCAAACTCTTCGCCCGCGGCGCCCCGATCCCGCTCTCCGACGCCCTGCCGGTGCTGGAGAACATGGGCCTGCGGGTGGTGGGAGAGCAGCCCTTCGAGGTGCGCCCGGTCGGGGCCGACCCGGTCTGGATCCACGATTTCCTGATGGTGTTCGCCCGCGGCCCCGAGCCCGACCCGGAGGTGGTCCGCACCATCTTCCAGGAGGCCTTCGCCGGCATCTGGCGCGGCGACCTGGAGAACGACGGCTTCAACCGGCTGGTCCTCGAGGCGCGCCTGTCCGGGCGCGAGGTGGCCCTGCTGCGGGCCTACTGCCGCTACCTGCTGCAGACCGGGATCCCCTTCAGCCAGTCCTACATGGAGCAGACGCTCGCCAACAATCCGGAAATCGCCCGCATGCTGGTGCGCCTGTTCCAGGCCCGCGCCAAGCCCCAGGAGAAGGTTCACGCCGAGGCCCGTGCCGCGCGCCTGGAGAAGATGCTGGCGGAAACCCTGGACGCGGTGGCCAACCTCGACGAGGACCGCATCCTGCGCCGCTTCCTGGCGGTGATCCGGGCCACCCTGCGCACCAACTGGTACCAGCGCGGACCCAATGGGGCGCCCAAGCCCTACCTGGCCATCAAGCTCGATCCGGCCCGGATTCCGGACCTGCCCCTGCCGCGGCCGATGTACGAAATCTTCGTCTACTCGCCCCGGGTGGAGGGGGTGCACCTGCGCGGCGGCAAGGTGGCCCGCGGCGGACTGCGCTGGTCGGACCGCCGCGAGGACTACCGCACCGAGGTCCTCGGCCTGATGAAGGCGCAGATGGTGAAGAACGCGGTCATCGTCCCGGTGGGGGCGAAGGGCGGCTTCGTCTGCAAGCGCCTGCCCGCCGACGGCGACCGCGAGGCGCTGCAGGGCGAGGTGGTGGCCAGCTACCAGACCTTCGTGCGCGGCCTGCTGGACCTGACCGACAACCTGGTCCAGGGCCGGGTGGTGCCGCCCGAGGGCGTGGTGCGGCACGATGACGACGACCCCTACCTGGTGGTGGCGGCGGACAAGGGCACCGCCACCTTCTCCGACACCGCCAACGCCATCGCCCGGGAGTACGGCTTCTGGCTGGGGGACGCCTTCGCCTCCGGCGGCTCCGCCGGCTATGACCACAAGAAGATCGGCATCACCGCCCGCGGCGCCTGGGAGTCGGTGAAGCGCCACTTCCGCGAGCTCGGCCGGGACATCCAGTCCGGCCCCTTCACCGTGGCGGGCATCGGCGACATGTCCGGCGACGTGTTCGGCAACGGCATGCTGCTCTCGCCCCACATCCGCCTGGTGGCCGCTTTCAACCACCTGCACATCTTCCTCGATCCCAACCCCGATCCGGAGACCGGCTTCCGCGAGCGGCAGCGGCTCTTCGCGCTGCCCCGCTCCAGCTGGGCCGACTACGATCGCACCCTGCTCTCCCGCGGGGGCGGCATCCACCTGCGCACCCAGAAGTCCATCGCCCTGTCGCCGGAGGTGCGCGAGCTGCTGGGCGTGAGCACCGAGCACCTCACGCCCAACGAGCTCATCCGCCTCATCCTCGCCGCTCCGGTGGATCTGCTCTGGAACGGCGGCATCGGCACCTACGTCAAGGGTGCCGGGGAGCGGCACGCCGACGTCGGCGACCGGGCCAACGACGGGGTGCGGGTGGATGGCCGCGATCTGCGCTGCCGGGTGGTGGGCGAGGGGGGCAACCTCGGCTTCACCCAGCTCGGCCGGGTGGAGTACGCCGCCGCGGGCGGGCGCATGAACACCGATTTCATCGACAACTCCGGCGGCGTGGACTGCTCCGACCGCGAGGTGAACATCAAGATCCTCCTCAACGCGGTGGTGGACAGCGGCGATCTCACGGGAAAGCAGCGCAACCAGCTGCTGGCGGAGATGACCGGGGAGGTGGCGGCGCAGGTGGTGCGGGACAACTACGCCCAGAGCCAGACGTTGAGCCTGATGGCGTTCCAGGCCCCGCAGCTGCTGACCCAGCACAGCCGCTATCTGCACGCCCTGGAGAAGGGCGGGGTGCTGGACCGGGCGCTGGAGGGGCTGCCCGGCGACGAGGAGCTCACCGAGCGCCAGGCCGCCGATCAGGGGCTGACCCGCCCCGAGCTGGCGGTGCTGTTCGCCTACAGCAAGATCCACCTCTACGGCCAGCTGCTCGACTCCGATCTGCCCGACGACCCGGGGGTGGCGGTGCTGCTGGAGCGCTACTTCCCCACGCCGTTGCGCGAGCGCTTCCAGGCGCGGATGGGCGAGCACCGGTTGCGGCGCGAGATCATCGCCGGACAGATCACCAACCAGCTGGTCAACCGCATGGGGCCCCTCTATGCCCACCGCCTGGAGGAGGCGACGGGCGCCGGGGCGGCCAACCTGGCCCGGGCCTTCGTCTGGGGCTGCGAGGTCTACGGGGCGGAGGCCCTGTGGGAGGCCATCGAGGCGCTGGACAACCGGGTGCCGGCGGAATTGCAGCTGGACATGCTGCGCAACACCGCCTGGCTGGTGGAGCGTGCGGCGCTATGGTTCCTGCGCCGCTACCGCTCCTGCCCGGACGTGGCCGGAACCCTGGCGCGGTTCCGGCCGCGGGTGGCGGAGATTGCCGCCGATCTGCCCCGCCTGCTGGTGGCCGAGGAGCGCCAGGGGCTGCGCAGGCAGGCCAAGGCCCTGGCCAAGAAGGGGGTTCCGGCGGATCTCGCCGGGCAGGTGGCGGGGCTCGGGCAGCTGCCCTCGGCCCTGGACATCGTGGAGGTGGCCGGCGAGAACGGCGCGGACGTGAAGACCGTCGCCCACCTCTACTTCCACCTCGGCGACGCGCTGGAGACCTGGTGGCTGCGCCGGCATATCGCCGCGCTGCCCCAGCAGAACTACTGGCAGGCCCGCGCGCGCACCGCCCTGCGCGACGAGCTGCTGGAGCAGCAGGCCGCGCTCACCATGGCCACCCTGGCGCTGGCCCCGGAGGAGGAGTCGACGGCCGCCCGCCTGCGCGCCTGGAAAGGGCGCTGCGAGCCCTTCCTCGGCCGCTGGGAGCAGGTGCTCGGCGAGCTGAAGGCGGCCGCCAGCGTGAGCTACGAGATGCTCACCGTGGCGGTGCAGGAGCTCCGCGAGCTGGTCTCCGCCTGCCAGCCGGGCACCGACCAGGCCTGCGCGGTGGTCCTGGAGGCGGAAGCGGACCCCGCCGGCGATGGCTGAGCCCGCCACGACGACCGGGGGACTGTTTCCCCTGCCGGATTCCGGCGGCGGGGAGCGTTGCGACCCGCTCCTGGAGCGGCCGGGCCTGCGCATCGAGCGCATCGTCTCCCGCGGCCAGGCCAGCCCGGCGGGGTTCTGGTACGACCAGGACGAGGCGGAATGGGTGCTGGTGGTGGAGGGCCGGGCCCGCCTGCGGGTGGCGGGGGAGGGGCGATCCCGCGAGCTGGGTCCCGGCGACTGGATCCACCTGCCCGCCCGCTGCCGCCACCGGGTGGAGTGGACCGATCCGGAGCGGGAGACGGTCTGGCTGGCGGTGTTCTACACGCAGCCGCATGAACCGGCTGAATAGACCGGATTGGCCGGATTGACGGAAAGCCCCCCGGCTGGCGATCGGATTGCCCGCCGCCGATGTTCATTCCGTTCCGGGTGTTGAGCTCCGCTGTACGCGCCTGTTCTCTCTATGGAGGACGATAGCCGATGAAAACGCTCTTGGACCGATATCTCCCGGTGCTGCTCCTGGCGGTTCTGGCCGCCGCGGCTCTGCTGGCCTTCCTGGATCCCGGCGCGGGCAGCCCGCTGCCGTGGCTGGTGCTCCTGGCCCTGGCGGGCGGCGTCTACCTGTCGCGCCGCGGCGAGGGCGAGAGCGGCTTCCTCGCCTGGAAGGATGAGTATGCGGTGGGAATCGAGATCATCGACCTGGAGCACAAGCATCTGCTCAACCTCATCAACAATCTCGAGGCGGCGGTGTGCCTCCGTACCGGCGAGGAGTTCGAGCGCCGGATCCTGGAGGAGCTGGTGGACTACACCCACTACCACTTCCAGCGCGAGGAGACGCTGATGGAGCAGTACGGCTACCCCGACCTGGTGGGGCACAAGGCCCAGCACGACCAGATGATCAACCAGGTGGACACCTTCGTGCGCCGTTACGAGGAACGCGGCCGCGACGCGCTCGCGGAGGTGGCCGGGTACCTCCGGCTGTGGCTGCTGCAGCACATCAACGGCACCGACAAGAAGTACGTTCCCTACCTGCAGGAGCACGGGGTGCGCTGAGGGGGGCGCGGGCTGTGGGCGCGGATTCCTCTGCGCGCTCCCCCCGCTCCGATCTCCGCCGGCCGGATGAATCCGGCCCTAGCGGCCGCCCGGATCCCCTTCCGCCCGGCGTGATCGCGCCCGGGCGTCGATTTGGCTCCAGCTGGCGTAGGCCTGTTCGGGCCAGCGGGACTGGAACCAGGCGATCGCCGCCAGGATCTCCGCCTCGTCCAGCGTTCCGCCCCAGGCGGGCATGTTGCCCTGGCCGCCGGGACTGCCGTTGCGGATCACGTAGCGGAGCATGCCCAGCGGGTGGTGCCAGGCGTGCCCGGTGCCGTCCAGCGGCGGGGCCGGATACTTGCCGTCCGGGCCCGGCCGGCGCCAGTCGGGCGCGCCCTGGGCGGCCGGGCCGTGGCACTCGGCGCAGTGGCGGCCGTAGACCGCCGCCCCCCGGCGCACCTGATCGGCGTCGTACCAGCGTGGCGCGGGGGTGGCGCTGGCCACCGGTGCCCGGGCCTCGGCCCGGGCACCGCCGCCGTCGGCGCCGGAACGGTCACTGGAGTCGCAGCCGCTCAGCAGGAGAGCGGCGCAGGCGATGAGCGTCTGTTTGAGCATGGGCCTGAACCTCGTTGCGGCAGGAGGCGCCCAACCCGGCTGGGTGGGCGGCACGGGGCGCGGGTTCAGGCGCAGGGCGGCCGGAGCTGTGGCGGACGGTGGCCGGGCGGCAACGGGCCGCCGTGGTCGGGCGGCGGTGCCGCGCGGCCGGTGCAGGGGGCGGGCAGGAGGCGCTGATCCGGAAACACCGCGGCGGTGGCGGGGAGGCAGTCGGGGCAGTGCCGCGATCCGGCGCCGTGGGACGTGGGGTCGGGGCAGTCCGCGCCGGCCGGTGGGCACCCGACATGGGCCGCCGCCGGTGCGCCGCCGGCGGCCGGCGCGACCGCGGGCAGCATCACCGCCAGTGCCAGAAGCAGCAGCAGGATTCGCGGGCGCGGGTGATGGCGGCGGGGCGTGGTCATTCCGGGGCGGGTGGTGGAGGCCGGTCGGTAGTTGACAATATCGCTCCAGTTTGGCGCGGGATCAAGCGTCGCCCCGGGCTGCGATTGCGATGGGTCAATGCCGGGGCCGCCGGAGGGGTCTAACCTGACAGGCCCTTGGTCTGCAGACCGGAGTCAGCGTATGGATCGGACCACCGGAATCTTCGCCCTGCTGCTGCTGGCGGCAATCGCCGGGGTCATCGCCGTGAGCTTCCACCAGGATCCGCGCCGCGCGGAGATGAACCGCATGCTGGCGGCGAATCCCGAGCTCTCCGCCTACCCCTACCATTTCCGCGTCCTGCGGCTGGAGGGCGACACGGCCGTGATGGGCACGCCCCGTTCCCAGGCGGTGCCGGTGGCCCGGA
>JAQVKR010000385.1 GCA_028694565.1 Gammaproteobacteria bacterium
GATGACGACAAGGACTCGCATCAACGGGCCGTGACCAGATCAACGCCTGGGCCTGCTGCGCAATGCAGGGGCTTCCGGTGTCCGCATTGTTTTCGGTTGCTCCTTCCGGGATGCTGCCGCCGGCTCCCTGTTGCCCCCCGTTTTCGCCTGTCCTGGACCACGGAGAGTCGACGCGCTATGTTTCCGGGCGGGGGCAGCGCGCGGCGCCGGCGTGCTGTCGCGCATCTGCCGATGCAGTGGCGGCCGCTTCTCATTGTAGCCCTTGCGGGAGCCGTTGAGATCCTCGCGCACCTCCTCGATGGGTCTGGTTCGGCACCGGGTTGCGGAAGTGGTCATGGCGGAGCGTGCGGCCCGGCGTCCGGCATTGTCCGCCGCGATGGAGGGGCAATGTCAGTGCCGCCGTGGGCTGGATGATGGTTCTGCGCGGCGCCCGGCTGGCATACACTTTCTCCCATGGATGCCAGCCCGGAGCGGCCCCCCGACCTCGCCAGCCAGCCCCTGACCCGCCTCAAGGGGGTGGGGGAGGCGTTCGCCCGCCGCCTGGATCGGCTCGGGCTGGTGACGGTGCAGGACCTGCTCTTCCACCTGCCGCTGCGCTACGAGGACCGCACCCGGGTGCGCCCGCTGGGCGGCCTGCGCCACGGCGACACCGCGGTGGTGGAGGGGGAGGTCGAGGTGGCCGACGTGGTCTTCGGCCGCCGCCGCAGCCTGCTGGTGCGCATCAACGACGGCACCGGCTTCCTCACCCTGCGGTTCTTCTATTTCACCGGCGCCCAGAAGGCGGCGCTCACCCGGGGTGCGCGGCTGCGCTGCTACGGCGAGGTGCGCCAGGGCCCCCATGCCCTGGAGATGGTCCATCCCGAGTACCGCAAGGTGGCGGCCGATGCGCCGGTGCCGGTGGAGGATCGCCTGACTCCCGTCTACCCGGTCACCGAGGGGGTGACCCAGGCGCGCCTGCGCGGCCTGGTGGACCAGGTGCTGCCGCGGCTGGCGCAGGAAGGCGTGGCGGAGCTGCTGCCGGAGGAGCTGCTGCGCCGCTACCGGCTGCCGCCCCTGGCCGCGGCGCTGGCCTACGTCCACCGGCCGCCGCCCGAGGCGCCACTGGAGGAGCTGGCCGCGGGCCGCCATCCCGCCCAGCAGCGGCTCGCCTTCGAGGAGTTGCTGGCCCACCAGGTGAGTCTGCGCCAGCTGCGCGCGGTGGTGCGCGCCCGCCGGGCCCCGGTGCTGGGCGGCGACGGCGCCCTGCGCCGGCGCTTCCTGGAGGGCCTGCCCTTCACCCTCACCGGGGCCCAGGCCCGGGTCAACGGGGAGATCGCCGCCGACCTGGGGCAGCCCCACCCCATGCTGCGGCTGGTGCAGGGGGACGTGGGCTCGGGCAAGACGGTGGTGGCCGCCGCCGCCGTGCTCGCCGCGGTGGAGGGTGGGCGGCAGGCGGCGGTGATGGCCCCCACCGAGCTTCTGGCGGAGCAGCACTTCCGCAACTTCAGCGCCTGGCTGGAGCCCCTCGGCGTCGCCTGCGCCTGGCTCTCCGGGCGGCTCAAGGGCAAGGCGCGGGAGGCGGTGATCGCCGCCATGGCCGACGGCACGGCCCGGGTGGTGGTGGGCACCCACGCCCTGTTCCAGGCCGAGGTGCGCTTCGCCGACCTCGGGCTGGTGGTGGTGGACGAGCAGCACCGCTTCGGCGTCCACCAGCGCCTGGCCCTGCACGAGAAGGGCCAGCGCGGGCGCCTCAGTCCCCACCAGCTCATCATGACCGCCACGCCCATTCCCCGCACCCTGGCCCAGACCGCCTACGCCGATCTCGATGTCTCGGTAATCGACGAGCTGCCCCCGGGGCGCACCCCGGTGACCACCGTGGTGGTGCCCGACACCCGCCGCGAGGAGGTGATGGAGCGGGTGCGGGCGGTGTGCCGGGAGGGGCGCCAGGCCTACTGGGTCTGCACCCTGATCGAGGAGTCCGAGGCGCTCCAGTGCCAGGCCGCCGAGGAGACCCACCGCCAGCTCGTGGAGTCCTTCCCCGACCTGCGGGTGGGGCTGGTGCACGGGCGCATGAAGCCGGCGGAGAAGGAGGCGGCCATGGCCGCCTTCCAGGCGGGCGGGACCCAGCTGCTGGTGGCCACCACCGTCATCGAGGTGGGGGTGGACGTGCCCAACGCCACGCTGATGATCATCGAAAACGCCGAGCGACTGGGGCTGGCCCAGCTGCACCAGCTGCGCGGCCGGGTGGGGCGCGGCGCGGCGGCCAGCCACTGCGTGCTCATGTACCACGCCCCGCTGACCGGGACCGCCCGGGAGCGGCTGCAGGTGCTGCGCGACTCCGGCGACGGCTTCCTCATCGCGCGCAAGGATCTCGAAATCCGCGGCCCCGGCGAGCTGCTCGGGACCCGCCAGACGGGCATGCTCAACTTCCGCATCGCCGACGTGCTGCGCGACCGTCCGCTGCTCGACCGGGTGGCGCGGGCCGCCGGGGATCTGCTCGCGCGCCACCCCGACCGGGCCGCGCCCCTGGTGCGCCGCTGGCTCGGCGACGGCACCCGCTACGGCGGCGTGTGAGCCCTTGCCTTTCCGGTCCCGGCCCGGCATAACCTAGACGGGCGTTTCACGCCTGGAGACCGCGGTCCGCGCCGGCGGGCCGCAGCCACAACAAGACAGATAGAGTGGTCCGAAGCCAGGACCCGATGGAGGAGACCCCCATGCGCCACCGCCGTGTCCTGATGCCCCTGCTCGGCCTGCTGGCCCTGCTCGCGGCGCCCTTCGCGATCGCCAGCGACCTGGCCAAGGAGCAGCGCTGGGCCGACCAGATCGTCGACGCCCTCATCGACGGCGAGGCGATCCGGCTGGAGGCGGGCGCCACCCGCTTTCTCGGCATTCTCACCGAGGCCGACGGCGCCACCCGCGCCGCCATCGTGCTGCACGGCATCGGCGCCCACCCCGACTGGCCCCAGGTGGTGCAGCCGCTGCGCGCCCAGCTGCCCGAGCACGGCTGGACCACCCTCTCCCTGCAGCTGCCCATCCTGGGCAACGAGGCCGCCGGCGAGGACTACCTGCCGCTGATGGACGAGGTGGCCCCGCGCCTGGACGCGGGCATCGCCTACCTGAAGGAGCGGGGCTACGGGACCATCGTGGTGGTGGCCCACAGCCTGGGCGCGGCCATGGCCAGCGACTACCTGGCCGGCGGCGATCGCGGCGTGGCCGCCTTCGTGGGCATCGGCAAGGGCGCCGGCGCGACCCGCCCGGGGCGCACCGACAACGCCCGCTCGCTGGAGCGGATCACCGTGCCGGTGCTCGATCTCTACGGCAGCGCCGACTTGGAGGACGTGGTGGGCAGCGCGGGC
>JAQVKR010000386.1 GCA_028694565.1 Gammaproteobacteria bacterium
CAACCGAGATTTGGCTATGCGCTGCGTGCGGCGCATGTGAATCATGGCCTGAGTCCCGTGGCCGACGCCTGGCAGACGCATTGCGCCGCGCAGTGCAGTCGCCGCAACATTCCCTTTGTAGCGTTCACAGTCGAGGTCTCTCGCGACGACCCCGAAGGGCTTCTCCCCGTAGCCGACGATGCCGATTCGCTTGCCCGCCAGCTCCCGCACCGGGTAGTCGAGCAGGCAGAAGCCCGGCGCCGCCGCCCAGCGCCCCTCGCGCACCGCGCCGGCGTACTCGAACAGGCGGGTGGTGAGCGCCAGGATCAGGGCGAAGGTGTGCTGCACCACCGAGGGCGTGCCGTAGGCCACCACGTTGCACACCGGGATGCCCAGCCGCGCCGCCGCCTCCAGGTCCACGTTGTTGGTGCCGGTGGCGGCCACGCACACCAGCTTCAGCGCGGCGTGGTGGCGCTCCAGCGTCCCGGCGTCCAGCACCGCCTTGTTGGTGACCACCACCGCCGCCCCGGCGATGCGCGCGTCCACCTCCTCCGGGGCGCTCAGCCCGTGGCTGCGCCACTCCGGGAGGCTCACCTCCAGGGCGGCCAGGTCCAGGTCGCCGCAGTCCACCGTATCGCGGTCGAGAAACACGCCTCTCATGCACGCCCCCTATGTGTGACCGGGTTCACAGTTCGGAGGGACGGGCTTGGTGCCCCGACAACCGCCGACCTACGCTTGAGCAATCAATACCTGAGCACTGCTGCGTGATATTACCCGCCGGGAGGGAGTCCGGCCTACCATGGAGCGTCGGATCCGGCACTGGACCGGAGCCGGGATACTGGCGCTGGCCTATTTCGCGAGCGCCCGCCTCGGCCTGGAACTGGCCAGCGTCAACGCCACCGTAGCCCTGGTCTGGCCGGCCAGCGGCATCGCCCTGGCCGCTCTGCTGCTGGGCGGCCCCGCGCTCTGGCCCGGGATCCTGGTCGGCCTGCTCGCCGCCCACCTCGGCCTCGGCACCCCGCCGGCCTTCATCCTGTTCGCCGCCGCGGGCAACACCCTGGAAGCCGTGCTCTGCGCCTGGCTGCTGCGACGCCAGGGCTTCGACCCCGCCCTCGCCCGGCTGCGCGACGTGATCCTGCTGACGCTCTACGGAGCCCTCGCCGCCAGCGTCGTGAGCGCCACCCTCGGCAGCGCCGGGCTGCTGGCCGCCGGCATGATAGCGACGCCGGCGCTGCCCGGAGCCTGGCTGGGGTGGTGGATGGGCAATGCCACCGGCGTGCTGCTGCTGGCCCCGCTCCTGCTCACCTGGCGCCCGCCCCGCACCTGGCGCCGCCCGGCGGAGGGCGCGCTGCTGGCGCTCACCCTGCTGCTGGCCTCACGGCTGGTATTCGGCCACTGGCTGACCGTCGAGGACGCCCGCTACCCCCTCGGTTTCCTGCCCTTCCCCCTGCTGGTCTGGGCCGCCCTGCGGTTCGGCCCCCCGGGGATCGCGCTGGCCAACCTCATTCTGGTGGGGACCGCCATCTGGGAGACGGCTCTCGGCCAGGGGCCGTTCGTGACCGCGCCCGGGGAGGATCGCCTGTTCCTGGCCTGGACCTATCTCGCCGCCTGGATCCTGACCGGACTGTCCCTGGCCGCGCTGCTGGCGGAGCGCCAGCAGGCGCGGCGCCTGGCGGAGGAGAACCGGGCGCTGCTGGAGCGGCGCGTGGCGGAGCGCACCACCGAGCTGGCCGGCACGGCCGAGCGGCTGCGGCGGGAGGTGGCGGAGCGCGGCGGGGTCGAGCAGGCGCTGCGCCAGGAGCGCGACTTCAGCAACGCGGTGGTGGACGTGGTGGATGCCCTGGTGTGCGTGCTCGACCGCGAGGGCAGCATCCTCAGCTTCAACCAGGCCTGCGAGCGCCTGACCGGCTACCGCGCCGAGGAGGTGCTCGGGCGCCGCATCTGGAGCTTCCTGATCCCGCCCGGGCAGGCCGACGCGGTCAGGACCGTGTTCGCCACGCTCACCGCCGGCGACTTTCCCGGCCGGCACGAGAACCACTGGCTGACGCGCTCCGGCGAGCAGCGCCTCATCGCCTGGTCCAACACCGCCCTGCTGGATGCCGGGGGCGCGGTGGAATTCGTCATTCCCACCGGCATCGACGTCACCGGGCGGCGCCGGGCCGAGCGGCAGGCGGGATTCTTCCGCGAGTTGCTGGATCACTCCAGCGACAGCATCTTCATCATCGACCCCGACACCGCCCGGGTCATCGACGCCAACCGCAGCGCCTGGGAAAGCCGCGGCTACAGCCGGGCCGAGCTGCTCGGGCTCTCGGTCCCCGAGCTGTCGCTCACCACGCCCGACGGCAAGGCCTGGCGACAGCTGCTCCAGCGCCTGCGCCGGCAGGAGCACCTGACTCTCGAGGGCCGCCACCGGACCCGCCACGGCCGGGTGTTCCCGGTCGAGCTGACCGTGGAGCTCATCCGGCGGGATGGCGCGGAGTACGTGGTGAGCATCGCCCGGGACGTGAGCGGGCGGAAGCAGGCCGAGACCGAGCTGCGACTGGCGGCGAGCGTGTTCCGCGACAGCCACGAGGCGATCATGATCACCACCACCGCGGGCCGCATCCTCAAGATCAACCAGGCCTTCACCGAGATCACCGGCTACACCGAGGCGGAAGCGCTGGGGCAGACCCCGGCACTGCTGCGCTCCGATCGCCATGACGCCGGCTTCTACGAGAAACTGTGGGACGCCCTGGGCCGCAACGGCCGGTGGCAGGGCGAGATCTGGAACCGGCGCCGCAACGGCGAGCTGTTCCCCGTGTGGGAGAACATCAGCGCGGTCCGGGACGAGGCCGGCGGACTGATCCGCTACGTGAGCATCTTCTCCGACCTCACCGAGAGGCACCTCTCCGAACCGCGCATGTACCGGCTCGCCCACTACGACGTGCTCACCGGGCTGCCCAACCGCGCCCTGTTCCAGGAACGGCTGGAACAGGGGCTGGTCCACCACCGCCGCCAGCGGACCGCCCTGGCGCTGCTGTTCCTCGATCTCGACCGGTTCAAGCGGGTCAACGACTCCCTGGGCCACGCCGCGGGGGATCGCCTGCTGCAGATCGCCGCCGGGCGGCTGGCCGAGTGCGTGCGCGAATCGGACACCGTCGCCCGGCTCGGCGGCGACGAGTTCACCGTCATCCTGGAGGACATCACCGCGCCGGAGGACGCCACCCGGGTGGCCCTCAAGATCCTGGACGCCCTGGCCGAGCCGATCCCGGTGTCGGGGCATGAGCTGTCGATCACCACCAGCATCGGCATCGCCCTCTATCCCCGCGATGCCGGGGATGCCCACACCCTGCTGCGCCACGCCGACGCGGCCAT
>JAQVKR010000387.1 GCA_028694565.1 Gammaproteobacteria bacterium
CCTGGCCGGCGTGCTCCGCCTCCGGGGCATCCCGCAGCAGGGTTTCGCGGGCGCGGGAGAGCTCCCAGAGCAGCTCGCGGCGGGCGGGGTCGCGCACCATGCTCTGCATCCAGGTGATCATCACCAGCCGCTCGCCCCGGGTCACCTCGGCCACCCGGTGGATGCTCGAGGAGGGGTAGACCACCACGTCACCGGCCGGCAGCTTCACCCGCTGATCACCGAAGGGCGTGCGGATGACCAGCTCCCCCCCCTCGTAGGCGTCCGGGTCGTTGAGGAATACGGTCAGCGAGACATCGGAGCGGTAGCGCTAGCCGAAGGTGCCCATCACCGGATCGTCCACGTGGTCGCCGTAGAACATTCCCGGCACGTAGCGGGCGAAGATGGGGGTGGAGGCCCGGTAGGGCAGCGCCGCGGCCTGGAAAAGCTCGTTGCCGAGCAGGCGGCCCATGACCTGCTGCGCCAGGCGCGCCCGCAGCTCCGATTCCCGCTCCAGCTCCAGGTTCCGCTTCACCCGGCCGGCGGCGAAGCCGGCCGTGAGCTTCCCGTCCACGAAGGGGGCGCCGTCCAGCGCCGCGCGGATGGCGCGGATCTCCTCCGGGCCGAGCACCCGGGGAATGGTGATGAGCATGGGGCAGTCTCCGTCAGCGTGATCGATTGCGGATCATACCCCAAGCGCGTCGCCGCCCCGATGAGGCGCCGCAGGCCGCGGACAGGGAAAGGAGGCCGCGCCCCTTCCCCGCCGCGGCCCCGGGGCCTCACCGCACCGTGATGGTGATCCGCTCCGACATCACCGGCGGATCGTGGGGAATGTGGGCCATGTCACCCATGATGAGCTGGAGGGTGTGGGTGCCGGGAGGCAGGTCCAGGCTCGCCTCGGTCTGCCCGCCGCCGAAGTGGCGGTAGTTTTCGCTCGAGGGCACCGGCTGGCCGGCGGGCGGGGGATCGGCGTCGATGATGAGGTGATGGTGCCCGGTGGCGGCCTTCTCCACACCGGCCGGGGCCACGCCCATGCCCTTCAGGCCGAACTTGACCGTGACCGGGCTGGACACCTCCGCCCCGTCGGCGGGCTCGATGAAATAGACCTCCGCCCCTTCAGGCGCGGGGGTCGCCGCGAGGGCCAGGGGGCAGGCGAGCAGCAAGGCCGCCAGCAGGCCGGCGAACGTTCTGTGCATGGTCATTCTCCTCGGCAGGTCGTGGTTGTTTTATTCGGCTCTGCAGGGAGAAAGCATAGTACATTACTCAGGTACAGCCGCTGCAGCCGCAGACGGACTTGCCGCGGCTCTTGGCGAACGCTTCCCGGCCTTCGCGCAGGGCCAGCAGGGCGATGAGCAGCGCCCCCGCCGAGTCGATGCCGCCGATCCCGGTCAGGGCATAGCCGGCGCTGGCGGCCAGCAGCACCAGGGAGAACTGGAGACAGGCCCGGGAGCAGGCGGCGTCGGCCAGGATGGCATCGGAGCCCAGCGCCCGTCCCGCCTTCACCTTGTAGTGGATGAGCAGCCACATGCCGGTGATGGAGACCAGCGAGATGACCACGCCCCAGAAGGTGGTGACCGGCGCGTTGCCCTGGTAGAGGTTGACCGCCCCGGTGGCCACCAGGCCGGCGGCCAGGAGGTAGAAGGCGGTTCCCGTCACCCGCAGGGCCTGGCGCTCGAAGGGATCGGGATCGCCGTCGCCATGGGTGCGCAGCCGGCGGATCATGTGCCAGATGCCCAGGCCCGAGATGACTTCCACGTAGGAGTCCACCCCGAAGCCGAGCAGGGCCAGGGTCTCGTCGGCGAAGCCGAAATAGACGGAAACCAGCCCCTCGACCAGGTTGTAGCCGATGGTGATCCCCGCCAGCCAGGCGGCAATCCGGTACCAGCGCCGGCGCTCGGCGGCCAGCCCGGGCCGAACGAACTCAATGGTCTGCATCGTGTCCCAGCCTTCCCGCTGCCAGAGGGTCCCGGTGTCGAAACACCGCACTAGTGCACCGCTTCATTCTACTCCGGCCGGCCTCGGGGTTTCCCTGCCGTATCGCGCAGCCCCGCCGCCGCCGCGAGCGCGGCCGCCCCGGCCACCGCGGCGGCGACGAGGTAGGTGTCGCCGCCCCCGGCGCTCTCCCACAGATAGCCGCTGGCCAGGCTTCCCACCGCGCCCCCGGCCCCGAAGCTGAACGAGCTGTAGAGGGCCTGGCCGCGCCCCTGGTGCCGCCCCACGAAGAAGTGGTGCACCAGGTGCATGGCCGCGGCATGGAAGCTGCCGAAGCTGGCCGCGTGCAGCAGCTGGGCGAAGAGCATGATGCCCAGGTGCTCGGGCTGGGTGCCGATGATGGCCCAGCGCAGGGCCGCCAGCGCCAGGCTCGCCACCAGCACCCGCGGCGCGCCGAGCCGCGGCAGGAATCTCGGCACCAGCAGGAACAGGCTGATTTCGGCCATCACCCCCAGGGCCCAGAGCTGGCCGATGAGGCCGCGGCTGTAGCCGTGATCCTCCATGTAAAGGGTGTAGAAGGTGTAGTAGGGTCCGTGGCTCGCCTGCATCAGGAAACAGGCGGCGAGGAAGATCATCACCTCGGGACGGGCCAGCACGCGGCGCAGCGGAACGTGCTCATGGGGATGGGGCGAACCGTTGTGCTCGGGCACCGAGAGGCTGGAGAGCCAGATACCGCCGAACACCGTCAGCAGCACCCAGGGCAGGATCCCCGTGCCGAACCGGTCGAGCACCAGCCCGACACCTGCCACGGTGAGGATGAAGCCGATGGATCCCCACAGGCGCACGGTGGCGTAGCGATGCGCCTGGCGGCCCAGGTAGCTCAGGGTGGTGGCCTCGAACTGGGGCAGCACCGCGTTCCAGAAGAAGCTGAACAGGGCCATCACCAGCGCCAGCCAGCCGTAGCCGCTGCCGAGGAAGACGCCGGTGAAGGTCACCAGCGCGGCCAGGGAGCCCAGCCGCACCACCGCCATGCGCCGGCCGCTGCGATCGGCGAGCCAGCCCCAGAGGTTGGGGGCGATGATCTTGGTGGCCATCAGGATCGCCATCAGCTCGCCGATGGCCTGCGCGCCGAACCCCTCCCCCTTCAGGTAGAGGCTCCAATAGGGCATCAGCGCGCCCAGCGCGGCGAAGTAGAAGAGATAGAAGCCGGACAGGCGCCAGTAGGGCATGACGGATGGACGGGGATGAAGGTTGCTGGAGAAGGCTCTGGGGACAAGGGTAAAGCAGGCGGGCGGTTCGTGTCCGCTCAGTGCGCCTGCCGGGGGAAGGAGCTGCCGGTTCAGCCCTCCGCCCTTGTCCGTCATCCCTTATCCATTCATTCCTGGACGCTGCCGGGAATCACCGGGGTGGCGCTGCGCACGCC
>JAQVKR010000018.1 GCA_028694565.1 Gammaproteobacteria bacterium
CGCAGCGCCGCCCCGGTGTGACTGCCGGGGTGGGCGGCCACCTGGGCCGGGGTGCCGGCGCAGACCAGCGCGCCGCCGCCCTCGCCCCCCTCCGGGCCCAGGTCGATGATCCAGTCGGCGGCGCGGATGACGTCCAGGTTGTGCTCGATCACCAGCAGCGAGTGGCCCTCCGCGAGCAGGCGGCGGAAGGCGCCCAGCAGCCGGGCGATGTCGTCGAAGTGCAGCCCGGTGGTGGGCTCGTCGAACAGGAACAGGGTGGTGCCGGCGGACTTGCCCGCCCTGGCCAGGTGCCCCGCCAGCTTCAGCCGCTGGGCCTCGCCCCCGGACAGGGTGGGCACCGGCTGGCCCAGGCGCAGGTAGCCAAGCCCCACCGCCGCCAGCGGCTCCAGGGCGGCGAGCACCGCCGGCACCGCCGCGAAGGCCGCCACCGCCTCGGTGACGGTGAGCTCCAGCACCTCGGCGATGGACAGGGCGCGATCGCCGCCCGGCGGCCGCAGGCGCACCTCCAGCACCTCGTCGCGGAAGCGGCGGCCGTTGCAGTCGGGGCAGCGCAGGTAGACATCGGAGAGGAACTGCATCTCCACGTGCTCGAAGCCGTTGCCGCCGCAGGCGGGGCAGCGCCCGGTGCCGGAGTTGAAGCTGAAGGTGCCGGCGCTGTAGCCGCGCTCGCGCGCCTCCGGCACGGCGGCGAAGAGCTTGCGGATCGCGTCCAGCGCGCCCACGTAGCTGGCCGGGTTGGAGCGGGTGGTCTTGCCGATGGGCGACTGATCCACCAGCACCACCGCGTCCACCCGCTCGTGGCCGCGCACCTCGCGGTGGCGGCCCGGGACCTCCTTGGGGTGGCCCTTGAGCTTGGTCAGCGCCTGGTAGAGCACGTCCTGCACCAGGGTCGACTTGCCCGAGCCGGAGACGCCGGTGACGCACACCAGCCGGCCGAGGGGGATCGACACGTCGATGCCGCGCAGGTTGTGCTCGGCGGCCCCGAGCACCTCCAGGCGGGGCGTCGCCGGCCCCGGCGGCCGACCCGCGCCCGGCGTCGAGACGCTGCGGCGGCCGGCCAGGTAGTCGGCGGTGAGCGAGCCGCGGGCCGCGGGCAGCCCGGCGGCGGGGCCGTAGTAGACCGCCTCGCCGCCGCGCTCGCCGGGGCCGGGGCCGAGGTCGAGGATGCGGTCGGCGGCCAGCATCACCTGGGGATCGTGCTCCACCACCAGCAGGGTGTTGCCGGCGTCGCGCAGCCGCCGCATCACCTCCACCACCCGGTGCACGTCCCGGGGGTGCAGGCCGATGGAGGGCTCGTCGAGCACGAACAGGGTGTTCACCAGGGAGGTGCCGAGCGCGGTGGTGAGGTTGATGCGCTGCACCTCGCCGCCGGAGAGGGTGCGCGACTGGCGGTCCAGGGCCAGGTAGCCGAGCCCCACCTGCACCAGATAGCGCAACCGGGCGCGGATCTCGCCCAGCAGCTGCTCGGCGGCCTGGTCCAGCGGCGCCGGCAGCCGCAGCCCCTCGAACAGGGCCAGGCAGCGCTCCAGCGGCAGCCCCATCACGTCGTGCAGGTTGAGCCCCGGCAGCCGCTCCAGCGTCCCCGCCGGCAGGTCGATACCGACCGGGTGGAAGCGCCGGCCGGGGTCGAGCACCGCGTCGGCCTCGGCGCGGCTCCCCAGCCGCCAGAGCAGGGCGTCGGGCTTGAGCCGTGCGCCGTGGCAGGCGGGGCAGGTGTCGTAGCTGCGGTACTTGGACAGCAGCACGCGGATGTGCATCCGGTAGCTCTTGGTCTCGAGCCAGTCGAAGAAGCGCCGCACCCCGTACCAGACGCCGTCGTCCCAGTCCCCCTCGCCCTCCAGCACCCACTGCCGCTGGGCCTCCTCCAGCGCCCGCCAGGGCACGTCCAGGGGAACGCCGCGCCGGCGCGCGAAGCGCACCAGGTCCGCATGGCACTCGCGGTAGCTGTCGGTCTGCCACGGCTTGACCGCCCCCCCGGCCAGGCTCTTCTCCCCGTCTGGCACCACCAGGGCGTAGTCGATGCCCATGGTGCGGCCGAAGCCGCGGCAGGTCTCGCAGGCGCCCACCGGCGAGTTGAAGGAGAAGTGGCTAGGCAGGGGATCGTGGTAGTGGCGGTCGCAGTCGGGGCAGTGGAGATCGGTGGAGAAGCGCCGGACGCCACCCCCCTCCGCCCCGATGGACTCCACCGCCAGGCGGCCGTGGCCGTGGGCGAAGGCCTGCTCCAGGGCCTCGACGATGCGGTCGCGGCGCCCCGGCTCCAGCCGCACCCGGTCCTGCACCACCGTGAGCCGGTGGCCCTCGCGGCGCTGGATGCGGGTGTAGCCCTGGGCCGCCAGCAGCCGCTCCACCTCCTCCGTGGTGAAGTTCTCCGGCACGGTGAGGGGGAAGGTGACCGCCACCGCCGGACCACGACCCCCGGCGTCCGCCTCCGCCCCCTCCATGAGCTGCGCGTAGACGCTGTCGGGGTCGTCGCGCACCACCGGGCGCCCGCAGCCGCCGCAGTAGAGCCGCGCCGCCCGGGCGAAGAGCAGCTTCAGGTGGTCGTTGAGCTCGGTCATGGTGCCCACGGTGGAGCGGGAGGTGCGCACCGGGTTGGTCTGGTCGATGGCGATGGCCGGGGGAATGCCGTCGATGCGGTCCACGCCGGGCTTGTCCATGCGATCGAGGAACTGCCGCGCGTAGGGGGAGAAGGTCTCCACGTAGCGGCGCTGGCCCTCGGCGTAGACGGTGTCGAAGGCGAGCGAGGACTTGCCCGATCCGCTCGGCCCGGTCACCACGATGAACTCGTTGAGGGGCAGTTCGAGGGTCAGGCCCTTGAGGTTGTTCTGCCGGGCGCCCACCACCCGGATGCAGTCATCGGCCATGGCTGTTCACAGGAAAGATTAGGTGCCGGCAGCGGGACTCAGGCGCGGGCCGCGGCCACGGAACGGCGCAGCGCCCGCCCGCGCGGAGCGCGCTTCCACCAGTGGTCGTGGCTGCCCTCGGCGGAGACCGACTCGTGGGGCCGGTAGCGGCGCCGGCCCTCCCCGTCGAGCTGCAGGAAGCCCCAGTCCCTGCACTTGCCGGCGTGCATGAACAGGGTCCAGGCCTCGCCCCCCTCGGGCAGGATCACCCGGTGGAAGTCGCCGCCGCCGATGCGGTTGAAGCGCCCCGGGCGCACCGGCCGCTCCACCACCCGCTCGCCCGCCCCCGCCGGGGCCAGCAGCAGCTCGCGGTAGCCGCCCGCCAGCACCCAGCTCAGCGCCCACGGCCAGGGGTGATCGTGCAGGCCGCGGTCGGGATCGCTGGCCACGAAGCGGTGAAGGTAGACCCCGCCGCCGCCGGGCAGGCGCAGCAGGTGGTAGCGCTCCAGGTAGGGCTCGCCCTGGTGGCCGTTGATGATCCGGCAGCGCAGCCAGCCGCTGAAGCGGTAGAGAAGGGCGGAGAAGCGGGTCGTGGGTCGCATGGCGGTCCTTCGGGTTCCGGGGCCAGGGAATCATAACCTACTTCGCCGGTCGGTCACCGTACCGTAGCAGGTCCCCGGTGAACAGCACGCATGAGCACGGCAGGATGGGCAAGGCGCAGCGTGCCCGTCATCCCGACTGTCCGCGTAACCGTGCTTAACCGGGTTGCAATGAATGCAATCCATGCGCCGCGGGCAGTCGCTGTCCCAGTGTCGCTGATGGGCACGCTGCGCTTTGCCCATCCTACGACGACTGCGCTTTGCCCATCCTACGACGACTGCGCTTTGCCCATCCTACGACGACTGTCTTAAGTATCTGATTCTGCTGCAGGCATCGGCAATCAACATCCCGTCAAGGGATGCAACCGCCAAGCGCATCAGCGCTTCGTATCAGGGAATATACAGGCCAGAACAGCCGGTTATGCCGGCCATCAACCGGCTTGACCCGCCTCAAGGTCATGCCACCCGGCCGCCGGTACGCTCATCCTCGGGCAACCGGAGGCCGGTCATGGTCGATGCGACGCTGGACCCCGTGCGGGCCGAACCCGCCGCGGGGCGTTTCCCGGGCAACATGGCGATCTGGGTCGGCATCACCTGTGAGTTCGTCGAATTCGGCGTACTGTTCGCCGTCTACTTCGTCGCCCGCGCCCACTTCCCCGAGGCGTTTCACGCCGGCCCCGGCCGGCTCTCGACCACGGCCGGCGCCGTCATCACCCTGCTGATGGTGACGAGCAGCTACTTCATCGCCTGCTCCGTGAGCGCCATGCGCCGCGACCGGCGGCGGCAGGCACTCATGTGGCTCGGCGCCGCGCTGGCGGTGGCCCTCGGCTACCCGCTGGCCAAGTACCTGGAGGTGGGCTGGAACCTGGCCCGGGGAGTGGACGGCGATGCCGGGATATTCTTCACCGTCTACTACTACCTGACCATCAATCACCTGGTGCACGCCACCTGGGGGATCCTCGGCATCCTGTTCGTCCTCGGGCGCCTCGCCTCCGGCGCCTACAGCGCGGAGAACCATGCCGGCCTGGAGGCGCTCGGGAGCTACTGGCACGCCACCGACATGATCTGGCTGGTCCTGTTCACCCTCTTCTACCTGCTGGCCTGATCACGATGAGCGCCCGGACCGACAGCATCCCCTCCCTGACCCGCGCCTGGCTGGCCCTGGTCGCCCTCACCCTCGCCAGCCTCGCCCTCGGCAAGTGGAGCGGCACCGTTCCCTGGCTGCCCCTGCTGATGGCCGTGGTCATCTGGATAAAGTGCGCCGTCATCGCCGATCGCTTCATCGAGGCGAACCGGGCGCACCCCTTCGTCCGCCGCGTGGTGCGGGTGTTCATCGCCCTGGCGCCCGCCGCGCTGATCCTCGTCACCCTGTTCGGCCCCGGGATCGCCCGCTTGCTGACGTTGACCTAGGCGAACCGGGTTCCGCCTCCGGCGCGAGGGGATGGCCGGAGCGCCGCGCCCGGGCCCGTTGGCTACACTGGAGGCGACTGTCCGCGGAAACGGGAGGTGCGCCATGCCGAGCTGGCAGCCGGTATGCATGCTGACGGACCTGGAGGAGGGGCACGGCCGCGAGGCGCGGGTGAACGGCCGGCCGCTGGCCCTGTTCCTGCACGAGGACACGGTCCATGCCCTGGAGGATCGCTGTCCCCACCGGGAGGGGCAGCTCTCGGCGGGACGCGTGGAGCACGGCGAGGCCATCTGCCCGCTGCACGGCTGGAACTTCGATCTCGCCACCGGCGTCTCGCTCTACGACCCCCGCGACCGCATCGCCGTCTACCCGGTGCGGGTGGAGTCCGGCGAAGTGTTCGTGGACGCCGACGCCGTGCCGCCCCTGCCCGAGGCCAGCTTCCGGGGCTACCAGGGGCGCTGGCGGCGCTGGTCCGACGACACCCGGGGCAAGTACGAGGCCCGGCGGCTGGCCCAAGGCAAGCGGCCCGGGGTGGAAGCCATGGGCGCCCCGGCTCCGGCGCCGGAAAGCGTTCCCGGCTTCGGGCACTTCCACCTGCGCGCCGGCCAGCTGGCCCGCCCGCCGCGGCTGGAGGGCGAGCCGGTGGCGACCGGGGTGGTGCTGGGCGCGGGCGCCGGCCGGCCGTTGCGCATCGAGCTGCCGGTGACCATCTCCCACATGTCCTTCGGCGCCCTCTCGGCCGAGGCCAAGGTGGCCCTGGCCCGGGGCGCCGCCCGGGCCGGCACCCTCAGCAACTCGGGCGAGGGCGGCATGCTGCCGGAGGAGCGCGCCGCGGCGCGCAGCTACGTCCTGGAGATGGCGAGCGGCTACTTCGGCTGGAACGAGGCGGCCATGGAGGAGGCCGACGGCTTCGAGATCAAGCTCGGCCAGTCGGCCAAGCCGGGGCTGGGCGGCGAGCTGCCGGGGGCCAAGGTCACGGCCGAAATCGCCCGGGTGCGCGGCATCGAGCCGGGCGCGCCGGCCCACTCCCCGGCCCGCTTTCCCGATCTCGCCGGCGCCGCGGCGCTGGGCGAGCGCATCCGCGAGATCCGCGCCCGCTTCCCGGAGAAACCCGTCGGCATCAAGCTGGCGGCGAGCGACGTGGAGGCGGACGTGGCCGCGGCGCTGCAGCTCGCGCCCGACTTCATCACCGTGGACGGCTTCGGCGGCGGCACCGGCGCCGCCCCGGTGCACGTGCGCGATCACTTCGGCATGCCCCTGGTGCAGGCGCTGCCCATCGCCCGGCGCCTGGTGGACGCCCACAACGAGGCCCACCCGGAACGGCCGGTGAGCCTGGTGGCCACCGGCGGGGTGCGCACCCCCGCGGACGTGGCCAAGGCGCTGGCCCTGGGGGCCGACGCCTGCGCACTGGCCACCGCCGCGCTGTTCGCCCTCGGCTGCGAATACTACCGCGCCTGCGACACGGACAACTGTCCGGTGGGCATCACCACCCAGCGCGAGGCGCTGCGGGCGCGCATCGACGGGGAGATCGCCGCGGAGCGGGTGGCCAATTTCCTCAACGGGACGCGGGCGGTGCTGGAGGACTACCTGCGGGTGATGGGGCTGGAGTCGGTGGCCGAGCTCGGCCCCTGGGATCTCATTCCCCTGACGCCGGCGGCGGCGGCGATCCTGGACGACTGAACCGCCGTGTCGGGAGGAGCGTCACAGGGCGGCCGCATGCCGCTCCTTCAGGGCCACGTAGTGGTCGGGAATGCGCCACAGCAGGGCCCGCTCGGCGTCGTTCAGGGGCCGGGCCTGGCGCGCCGGGCTGCCCACGTAGAGAAAGCCGCTCTCCAGCTCCTTGCCGGGCGGCACCAGGCAGCCCGCCCCGACCATGGTCTCCGGCGGCACCACCGCGCCGTCGAGCACCAGGGCGCCGATGCCGATGAGGCAGTGGTCGCCGACGGTGCAGCCGTGCAGCACCGCCTTGTGGCCGACGCTGACCCCGTCGCCCACCACCAGCGGGTAACCGGCCGGATTGCCCTCGCCGGGGCTGCTGACGTGCAGCACGCAGCCGTCCTGGATGTTGGTGCGCGCGCCGATGGCGACGTGGTTGACGTCGCCGCGGATGACGGTGAACGGCCACACGGAGCTGTCGCGCCCCAGGCTGACATCGCCGATCACCAGCGCCAGCGGGTCGACGTAGACCCCCGCGGCGAAGCGGGGCCGGCGATCGAGGTAGGGACGGATGTTCATGGCGTCTCCCGCGGGGTGTCGGGGCTCCCTGGCGAACCATCGAGGGTGGCACACAGGCGCCAGGCCGGCGCCCAGGGCCGCAGCGGGTCGCAGGCCGGCTCGGCCCGGGCCGCCGGTCCGGCGGCCGGGGCCGGCAGGGCGTCGGGGTCCGGAACGCCGGCCGCGGGAGCCAGGAACTCGTGGACCAGGATCATCCCGCCGAAGCTCGCCGCGGCGAGCGCGAGGGGAATCAACAGGCCGAGCAGCCGTTGCCTGATTCCGGATTCTGACATGCTGCCGGACCCGTCCCTGGCCGTACTGGAGAAGTTAGTGTACTGCTTCAGTCCTGGAGGCGCATTCAGCGAGTTGCTGGCCGGTCAGATGCAAGGCGCGCTTGCGCCGGAAGGGCAGGCCCCCTTTCAAGCAAGCGCTACGCCGCAGATGGCCGGCCAGCGGCTCGCCCGCAGGGAACCCCCCGAAAGCTCCATGACCGCGTTGCAGCGCTGGACAAGGGAACAAAACCATTGCCTGCGCACTGCGCCTTGCCCTGGCGCTTTCGGGGGGCTCTGAGAGTGCCTCCAGGAGTGACGCAGTACACTACTGTACTGCGTCACTCCTGGAGGCGCAGGACACCGAATCATAGACCGGCGGCGGCCGCCATGCATGCGGCGGCCCGCCCGCGACGGTGCGGGACATTCCACAGATCGGCACTCCCCGCCTTGCCTTGGCGGGGGGTGCACGGGAGACTGGAAGCCATGGGAAGATCGCACCACCCGACCGGACCGTACCGCCGCGGACCGGCGCCGGGGCAAGGGAGATGGCCGGCGAACGACAACCACCCGAACGGCAACAACAAGGAAACTCCATGCTGAACACCACCCGCGCCCTCGGCGGCATGGCCGTCGCCCCCCACGCCCTCGCGGCCCAGGCCGGCCGCGACGTGCTGCGCGAGGGCGGCAACGCCCTGGAGGCGGCCATCGCCATGGCCGCCTCGCTGGCCGTGCACTACCCCCACATGACCGGCCTCGGCGGCGACAGCTTCTGGCTGCTGGCCGCCCCGGGCGGGGAGGTGCGGGCCATCGACGCCTGTGGCCGCACGCCGGAAACCCTCACCCCCGACTTCTACCGCCAGCGCGGACACCGGACCATCCCCGTGCGCGGACCGCTGGCCGCCAACACCGTGGCCGGCACCGTCTCCGGCTGGGACGCGGCCTACACCCTCAGCCGTGAGCAATGGGGCGGAAGCCTGCCGCTGGAGCGGCTGCTCGCCGACGCCATCCACCATGCCCGCGCCGGCATCCCGGTCACCGCCAGCCAGGCCCGCAACACGACCCGTTTCCGCGCCGGGCTCGAGCCCCAGCCCGGCTTTGCCGAGACCTACCTGCCCGGCGGGGCGTCGCCCGCCGCCGGCGACCTGCTGCGCCAGCCGCGCCTGGCCGCCACCCTGGAGCGGCTCGCCGAAGCGGGACTGGACGACTTCTACCGCGGCGAGCTGGCCGCGGCCATCGCCGCGGACCTCGAGGCCGTGGGCAGCCCGGTGGGCGCCGCCGACCTGGCCGCCCACCGCGCCGGGCTGGCCGCCCCGCTGGAGCTCCCGGGCCGGCTCGGCACCCTCTACAACATGCCGCCTCCCACCCAGGGCGTGGCCTCGCTCGCCATCCTCGGCCTCTACGAGCGCAAGCACACCGACTCCCTCGCCCCCGAGAGCGCCGACTACGTCCACGCGCTGGTGGAGGCCACCAAGCAGGCCTTCCGCCTGCGCGACCGCTACGTGCGCGATCCCCGGGACATGGCCACCCCGGCCGAGGAGCTGATCGACCCGATCCACCTCGACCGGGTGGCCAACCTCATCGATATGCACCGCGCCCTGCCCTGGGAGGGCGCCGGGGATACCGGCGACACCACCTGGTTCGGCGCCATCGACGCCGAGGGGCGGGCGGTGAGCGTCATCCAGAGCCTCTACCACGAGTTCGGCAGCGGCGTGGTGCTGCCCGCCACCGGCCTGTGCTGGCAGAACCGCGGCGCCAGCTTCCACCTCGAGCGCCACCACCCCCGCGAGCTGCGCCCGGGGCGCAAGCCCTTCCACACCCTCAACCCGGCGCTGGCCCGCTTCGACGACGGCCGGGTGATGGTCTACGGCACCATGGGCGGCGACGGCCAGCCCCAGACCCAGGCGGCGATCTACACCCGCTACGCCCACTTCGGCCAGGAGCTGCAGGCGGCGATCACCGCCCCCCGCTGGCTGCTCGGCCGCACCTGGGGCTCCAACTCCAACACCCTCAAGCTGGAGGGGCGCTTCCCGGCGGCGGTGGCGGAGGAGCTGGCCCGCCGCGGCCACCCGGTGGAGATGGTGGGCGATTTCGACGAGATGATGGGCCACGCCGGCGCGCTGGTGCGCCACCCCGGCGGCCTCATCGAGGGCGCCGCCGACCCCCGCAGCGACGGCTGCGTCGCCGCCTTCTAGGCGCGCGGGGGAAAACGCTTCCCGGCGGCCAGGGAGCGTGCTACACAGGAGCAACCTTCCCTGCGCCGCCGGGCGTGACCATGCACGAGCCCCCAACCCCGCCTCCCCCGCCCGGGGAGGGTGAGACCGATCCCGTCACGCGCATCGCCGCGGCCCTGGCCGGGCCGGGCTGGTGCCTGGCCGAGGCGTTCCTCTCCCCCGCCGAGACCGGGGCACTGGCCGCCGAGTGCCGGGCCCTGCGGGAGGAGGGCGGCTTCCGCCACGCCCGCATCGGCGTCGGCGCGAGCCTCCGGCTGCGCCCGGAGATCCGCGGCGACCGGGTGCGCTGGATCGACCCGGCCGCCCCCGCCCCGGCCCTGCGGCCCTACCTGGAGCGCATCGAGCGGCTGCGCCTGGCGCTCAACGAGACCCTGTGGCTGGGGCTGTTCGAGTTCGAGGGCTTCTTCGCCGTCTACCCCCCGGGCGGCTTCTACGCCCGCCACCTGGACAATTTCGAGGGCGCCCGCCACCGGCTGGTCACCTGCGTGCTCTACCTGAACGGCGACTGGGCGCCGGGCGACGGCGGGGAGCTGCGCCTCTACACCGACGGGGAAGACCCGGCCCGCCGGGTGGACATCGAACCCCGGGGCGGCACGCTGGCCGCCTTCCTGAGCGAGCGCTTCCCCCACGAGGTGCTGCCCGCCCGCCGCGATCGGCTCAGCCTCACCGGCTGGCTGCGCCTGCGGGAATGAGGCCCCTTGCCCCCACGATTGCCGTCTTTTTTCACGGCCGGCGGGCGGTTACCTTGAGCCGGAGCGGTTGCACGAACGGGGGTGACCCATGCGCCGACAGACCGCCAGCGCCGTGTTCGAGCTGCGCTGGGAGAGCGGGCTGACCCGCCACACCGACACCACCTGCACCAACGGCCTGAACCTCTGGCGCGACTACCTGCCGCCGGGGCTCGAGGCACTGGCGGAGGCGGAGCCGGGCACGCGCCTGGAGGCGCGCCTGCCGGAGGACGAACCGGTGCCGCCCCGCAGCCGCGAGCGGGTGGTGAGCGTGGCGCCGGAGCAGTTCGACCGCGACTTCCGCCGCGGCATGGCCATCGAGCCGCGCCTCGGGCGCTTCTATCCCGTGGGCATCCTGCAACGGCTCCCCGGCTACTCCCGCGGGGACCGCATGCCCTGCCGCTGCGTGGCGCTGGGGGAGAAGCGGCTGCGCTTCGATCTCAACCACCCCCTGGCCGGGCGCGACCTGCGCCTGGCCGGGGAGCTGGTGGCCCGGCACGATGCGGGCGGACCGGAACACGGCGGGCTGGCGCGGGACTGGGCGCTGGAGGCCGCCGGCGGCGGGCCGGGGATGCAGGCGCTGGAGCCGGACCTGGCGGTGGACTTCTGCTCCGACGATCCCTTCGCGCGCCTGGACGAGGAGCCCGACGGGCGCTTCTACGGCATTCCGCGCCTGGTGCACCACCTGGACAGCACGGCCCTGGCCCAGCTCGCCGCCTTCCACGGGCGCATGATCCGGCCCGGCGGGCGGGTGCTGGACCTCATGAGCAGCTGGACCTCGCACCTGCCCGGGCCCCTCACGCTCGAGCGGCTGACCGGGCTGGGCATGAACCGGGAGGAGCTGGAGGCCAATCCCCGCCTCGACGAGCGCCTCGTGCACGATCTCAACGCCGACCCGCGGCTGCCCTTCGCCGGGGAAAGCTTCGACACGGTCCTCTGCGCCCTCTCGGTGGAGTACCTGGTGCGGCCGCGGGAGCTGTTCCGGGAGGTGCGCCGGGTGCTGCGCCCGGGCGGCGCCTTCCTGGTCACCTTCTCCAACCGCTGGTTCCCGGGCAAGGCGATCCGGCTCTGGCCGCAGCTGCACGAGTTCGAGCGCATGGGCCTGGTGCTGGCCTGGTTCCGCGACGCCGGGGGCTTCGGGGCGCTGGAGACCTGGTCCCTGCGCGGCCTGCCGCGACCCGGGGAGGACAAGTACAGCGCCCGGCTGGGCGCCTCCGATCCCCTGTTCGCCGTCTGGGGCCGCCGGACCGGGGAGGCCGTATAATCCGGCACCCGGAGGGGGCGATATCCGCCCCGGGCACGACTGGAGGATGAGCATGACCACACAGACCACCCCCGCGGGACTGGTGATCGAGGATCTCGGGACCGGCACCGGCGCCCTGGCCACCGGCCGCGGCCAGACGGTGCGCGTCCACTACACCGGCTGGCTGGCCGACGGCACGCAGTTCGATTCCAGCCGCGAGCGCGGCGAGCCGTTCAGCTTCCCGCTGGGGGTGGAGTTCGTCATCCGCGGCTGGGACGAGGGGGTGCCGGGCATGCGGGTGGGCGGCACCCGCCGCCTGACCGTGCCGCCGGAGCTGGGCTACGGCTCCCGCGGCGCCGGCAACGTGATCCCCCCCGACGCCACGCTGGTGTTCGAGGTGGAGCTGCTCGACATCTCCGAGTGAGCCCGCCGCGCCGTCCGCCGCCATGAGCGCCCCGCCCCATCGCCCGGTCCGCGGCCGCGGCGCCCTGACCAACCCGGACAACCGCTTCTGCGCCGAGGCGCGCGCAGCGGTGGACGACGGCTGGGGCGGACTGGAGGCGCCGCCGGAGCCGATCGCCACCACCCTGGAGCCGGACGCCAGCCGCACGGTCATCAGCCGGAACGACTCGCCCGACGTGCCCTTCGACCGCTCGGTGAACCCCTACCGGGGCTGCGAGCACGGCTGCGTCTACTGCTACGCCCGCCCCACCCACGCCTGGCTCGGCTACTCCCCCGGGCTCGAATTCGAGACCCGGCTGCTCTACAAGCCCGACGCGCCCGAACGGCTGGCCGCCGAGCTGGCCGCGCCCGGCTACCGCCCCGCGCCCCTGATGCTGGGCGCCAACACCGACGCCTACCAGCCGGTGGAGCGGGAGCGGCGCCTCACCCGGCGGCTGCTGGAGGTGCTGGCGGAGGCCCGCCACCCCCTGTTCGTGGTGACCAAGTCGGCGCTGGTGGAGCGCGACCTCGACCTGCTGGCCGGGCTGGCGGAGCGGAACCTGGCCCGGGTGGCGGTCTCCCTCACCACCCTGGACCCGGAGCTGGCCCGGTGGCTCGAACCCCGCGCGGCCGCACCGGCGCGGCGGCTGGAGACCATCCGCCGGGTCGCCGCCGCCGGGGTGCCGGTGAGCGTGCTGGCGGCGCCGGTGATCCCGGTGCTGACCGACCCGGAGCTGGAGCGGCTGCTGGGAGCGGCCCGCGCGGCTGGCGCCCGCCATGCCGGCTACGTGCTGCTGCGCCTGCCCCACGAGACCCGGGCGCTGTTCGAGGACTGGCTGCGGACCCACGCGCCGCTGCAGGCCGAGCATGTGCTGAGCCGCATCCGCGACTGCCGCGGGGGCAAGGCCTACGACGCCGATTTCCGCACCCGCATGCGCGGCACCGGCCCCTTCGCCGGGCTCATCCGCCAACGCTTCCGCCTCGCCGCCCGGCGCCTCGGCTACACCGACCCGGAGCCGCTCGCCTGCGATCAGTTCCGCCCGCCCGCCCCCGGCGGCCAGCTGGGGCTGTTCTGAGCCGATGGGACGAATAGACAGGATGAACAGGATTTCTTGAATACCGTTTCTCTCTCCGGATGGCGCCCGTCGCGGATGCCTGCAGGCCAGTCGTGGTCGCAGGACCGCGGCATGTGGCGGCACAACGAGGCGCCACCGGTGATCGAGGACTGCAGGCGTTTCATTTTTTCCTTTGAATCAGCGCAATCCGCGGTTAAGCGGTTTTTTCTTGAATCCTGTCCACCCCGCAAATCCTGTCTATTGACCCTGGAAATCCAGCTCGCGCAGGACGCGGAAGCCGGTATCGTCGCTCTGGCGGCTGGGAAAGTCGCGCCAGCGATTGGCGGAGCGCATCTCCACCGGCGGGAAGCTCCAGGCGCCGCCGCGGATGACCCGCTTGCCGCAGCCCGGCTTGTCCAGGGCGCCGCCGTCGGTGGGGGCGCCGGCGAAGGTGTCGTGGTAGCAGTCGGCCACCCACTCCCAGACGTTGCCGGCGGTGTCGTAGAGCCCGAACGGGTTGGGGGGGAACTCGCCCACCGGCGCGCTGCGCTCGCCATCCCAGAGCCCGTCGCAGCCGGCGCAGTTGGCCCGGGCGGTGCCGGCCTCGCTGCCCCACCAGTAGCGGGTGGTGGTCCCGCCCCGGGCGGCATACTCCCACTCGGCGTCGGTGGGCAGCCGGTAGCGCTTGCCGGTCTGTTCGCTGAGCCAGACGGTGTAGGCCCGGGCATCCTCCCAGGTCACGTTCACCACCGGCCGGCTGCCCCGGCCCCAGCCGCTGTCCTCGGGACAGGGACGGGCGGCGGCGGTGCAGAAGCGGTCATAGTCGGCGAAGGTCACCTCGTGCAGGCCGATGGCGAAGGGATGCTCGAGGCTGATATCGCTGACCGGCTGCTCGTCGAGATCGCCATCACCCATCAGGTCGCCGCGCAGGAAGCGCCCCCCCCGCAGCACCACCAGCTCGGGGCCGCCCCCGCCCCCCGGCAGACGGTCGTGGAAAATCCGGCCGGCCAGCCGCCACGGGGCCTCCAGCAGCGCGCGCGATTCCGCCGGCGTGAGATCGGCGGGCAAGGCGTCGAACAGCACGCGGCTCACCCCATGGACCGGCAGCGACAGCGTCTGGCCGTAGCCCGAGCGGGCGGCGATGCGGCCGTTGATGATCTCGCCCCGGGCCATGGCGCCCGGAGTGTTGAACCGCGCCATCACCTGCGCCCGCTCCTCCGCCGTCTCGCTGCCGCCGACCAGGCTCAGGGTCCGCAACTGGTCCCGGTGCAGCATCTGCATGCCCTGGGCGGTCTTGATCAGGTAGTCCCCGTCGACGATCCGCGCCCGCAGACGATCCCCGTTGGGGAACTCCAGCAGGTCCGGGCCGGCCAGCGTTCCCCCCCCGGCGTCCCCCGGCCGCCGCTGGAGCGCGCCGGCGGGAACCCCGG
>JAQVKR010000388.1 GCA_028694565.1 Gammaproteobacteria bacterium
GCCCAGGCCATCGCCGAGGCCTGCCGCCTGCCCTGCGTCTACCTGGTGGATTCGGGTGGCGCCTACCTGCCGCTGCAGGACGAGGTGTTTCCCGACCGCGACCACTTCGGGCGCATCTTCTTCAACCAGGCCAACCTCTCCGCCCAGGGCATTCCCCAGGTGGCGGTGGTGATGGGCTCCTGCACCGCCGGCGGCGCCTACGTGCCGGCCATGTCCGACGAGAGCGTGATCGTGAAGGGCCAGGGCACCATCTTCCTCGGCGGCCCGCCGCTGGTGAAGGCGGCCACCGGCGAGGTGGTGACCGCGGAGGAACTGGGCGGGGCCGATGTCCATGCGAAGGTCTCCGGCGTGACCGATCACTACGCCCTGAACGATCTCCATGCGCTCGAGCTGACCCGCGGCATCGTCAGTCACTTCAACACCGTCAAGGCCCCGCGGATCGACCTGCGCGAGCCGGTGGCGCCGAACTACGACCCGCGGGAGATCTACGGCGTGGTGCCCGCCGACCCGCGCAAGCCCTACGACGCCCGCGAGATCATCGCGCGCATCGTCGACGGCAGCGAGCTCGACGAGTTCAAGCCGCTCTACGGCACCACCCTGGTCACCGGTTTCGCCCGCATCCACGGCTACCCGGTGGGCATCGTGGCCAACAACGGCATCCTGTTCTCCGAGTCGGCGCTGAAGGGCGCCCATTTCATCGAGCTGTGCAGCCAGCGCGGCATCCCGCTGGTGTTCCTGCAGAACATCACCGGCTTCATGGTGGGCCGCAAGTACGAGGCCGGGGGCATCGCCAAGGACGGGGCGAAGATGGTCACCGCCGTGTCCGCCACCCGGGTGCCCAAGTTCACGGTCATCGTCGGCGGCAGCTTCGGCGCCGGCAACTACGGCATGTGCGGCCGCGCCTACGATCCCCGCTTCCTGTGGATGTGGCCCAACGCCCGCATCTCGGTCATGGGCGGGGAGCAGGCCGCCAACGTGCTCGCCCAGGTGCGCCGGGACGGCATGGAGGCGCGCGGAGAGCGGTGGTCGCCCGAGGAGGAGGAGGCCTTCAAGGCGCCGGTCCGCGAGCAGTACGAGACCCAGGGCCATCCCTACTACGCCAGCGCCAGGATCTGGGACGACGGCATCATCGACCCGGCCGAGACCCGCACCGTCCTGGCCCTGGGGCTGTCCGCCGCCCTCAACGCCCCCATCGAGCCCACCCGCTTCGGCGTGTTCCGGATGTAGGGACCGCGACCGTGCGAGGTATTTTCTTACTATCCGCGTAATCTGCGGATGAACAGAAACGCAGCGAGGGGTGGAGATGAGCGAAGAGACGGTGAAGGTGGCGGTGGAGCGCGGGGTGGCGTCGGTGACGCTGAACCGCCCGGCGGTGCACAACGCCTTCGACGACGCCCTGATCGCCCGGCTCACCGAGGCGCTGCGCGAAACCGGCGAGGACCCGGGCGTGCGGGTGGTCGTGCTGCGCGGCGCCGGCAAGAGCTTCTCCGCCGGGGCGGATCTCAACTGGATGCGGCGCATGGCCGGCTACTCGCGCACCCAGAACCTGGCCGACGCCATGGCGCTCGCCGAGCTGCTGCGCACCCTGGACACCCTCCCCCGCCCCACCATCGCCGCCGTCCACGGCGCGGCCTTCGGCGGCGGCGTGGGGCTGGCGGCCGCCTGCGACATCGCCGTGGCCGCCGAAACGGCCACCTTCAGCCTCTCGGAGGTCCGCCTCGGCCTCATCCCCGCAGTCATCGGCCCCTACGTGGTGGCGGCCATCGGAGCACGCCAGGCGCGGCGCTACTTTCTCACCGCCGAGCGGTTCGATGCCGGGGAGGCGCGGCGCGTGGGGCTGGTGCACGAGGTGACCGCGCCGGAGGCGCTGGAAGCGCGGGTGGCGGCCATCGCCGCCGAGCTCCTGCGCGGCGGCCCTGCGGCCCTCGGCGCGGCCAAGAAGCTGGTGGCCGGCGTCGCCGGCCGGGCGGTGGACGAGACGCTCATGGCCGACACCGCCCGGCGCATCGCCGACATCCGGGCCGGCGAGGAGGGCCGCGAGGGGGTGGAGGCGTTTCTCGAAAAGCGAACCCCGTGGTGGGCCCGTGACTGAGCCGCCATCAACGCCCCGCTGCTCCGCGCCGCGCGCGAGCGCGCCGACGCCCGGTTCCGTCCGCCCGGCAGGGCGGAACCCGGGGCGGGCATCCAGCGCGGGCCATCCATGGGCGGCGCCTACCCTACCCCAGACCGGTGACACCTCATGTTCCACACCATCCTGATCGCCAACCGCGGCGAAATCGCCTGCCGGATCGCCCGCACCGCCAGGCGCCTCGGCATCCGCACCGTGGCCGTCTACTCGGAGGCCGACGCCGGGGCGCTGCACGTGGCGCTGTGCGACGAGGCCCATCTCATCGGCCCGCCCGCGGCGCGCGAGAGCTACCTGGACGCCGGGCGCATCCTGGCCGTGGCCCGGGCCAGCGGCGCGCAGGCCATCCATCCCGGCTACGGCTTCCTGTCGGAGAACGCCGAGTTCGCCGAGGCCTGCGCCGCGGCCGGCGTCGTCTTCATAGGCCCGCCGGCCGCGGCCATCCGCGCCATGGGGGACAAGAGCCGCGCCAAGGCCCTCATGGATCGGGCCGGCGTGCCGCTGGTGCCGGGCTACCACGGCGAGGATCAGTCGCCCGCGGTCCTGGCGCGGGAGGCCGCCGCCATCGGCTACCCGGTGCTGCTGAAGGCTTCCGCCGGCGGCGGCGGCAAGGGCATGCGCATCGTGCGCGACGCCGCGGAGCTGGAGGCGGCGGCGGCCTCGGCGCGGCGCGAGGCCCGCGCCGCCTTCGGTGACGACCGGCTGCTGGTGGAGCGCTACCTGGAGCGGCCGCGCCACATCGAGGTGCAGGTGTTCGCCGACACCCGCGGCGGCGTGGTGCACCTGTTCGAGCGCGACTGCTCGGTGCAGCGCCGCCACCAGAAGGTGGTGGAGGAGGCCCCGGCCCCCGGCATGGCGCCGGCGCGGCGCCGGGAGATGGGCGCGGCGGCCTGCGCCGCGGCCCGCGCCATCGGCTACGTGGGCGCGGGAACGGTGGAGTTCATCGCCGACCCGGCGGGCAACTTCCACTTCATGGAGATGAACACCCGGCTGCAGGTGGAGCATCCGGTGACCGAGCTCGTCACCGGCCAGGACCTGGTGGAGTGGCAGCTGCGGGTGGCCGCCGGGGAGCCGCTGCCCGCCGCCCAGGAGGCGCTGGAGATCAACGGCCACGCCTTCGAGGCGCGCATCTACGCCGAGGATCCGGCCCGCGACTTCCTTCCCGCCACCGGCACCCTCGATCACCTGCGCCTGCCCGCGG
>JAQVKR010000389.1 GCA_028694565.1 Gammaproteobacteria bacterium
CTGCGCCGGCGCGCCGGCGGCGCTGGAGGCGCTGCCGTGAGCGCCCGGCGCCTGCGGGCGGCCTACCTCGAGGCGTGCCGGCTGGACCTGGCCGCCCTGAAGCCGGGCAACGTGGGCTGGCACGCCTCCGGCCACGGCATGGCGCCGCGGGACTTCCTGCTCAGCGCGCGGGTGAGCGCCGCGGCGCTCACCCGCCGGGACGCCGGGCTCGGGGAGCGCATCGAGGCGGCGGTGGCGGCCACCCGCGCGGCGGTGGGGTGCAACACCAACCTCGGCATCCTCCTGCTCTGCGCGCCGCTGCTGGAGGCGGGGCCGGCGGAGGGCCCGGAGCCGCTGCGCCGGCGCCTGCGGGCGGCGCTGGCGCGCTGCGGGGTGGCCGAGTGCGAGGCGGTCTACCGCGCCATCCGCCAGGCGGCGCCGGGCGGCCTCGGCCGCAGCCCGCGCCACGACGTGCACGGACCGGCGCGCGCCGGGCTGGTGACGGCCATGGCCGCCGCCGCCGCCCGCGACCGCATCGCCCGCCAGTACGCCACCGGCTTCGCCGACCTGTTCGGCTACGCCCTGCCGCGCCTGCGCCGCCACCTGGCGCGCTGGGGCGACCGGGCCTGGGCGGCCAGCGCCCTCTACCTGGATCTGCTCGGCCGCTACCCCGACAGCCACGTGGCGCGCCGCCACGGCGCGGCGGCGGCCGAGCGGCTGCGGCGGCGAATGGCGCCCCGCGCCCGGGCGCTGGCGGCGAGCACCCGGCCCGCGGCGCGGCGCGCCCGCCTGCTGGCGCTGGATCGAACCCTGAAGAAAAGCGGGATCAACCCGGGCACCACGGCCGATCTGACCGTGGCGACCCTGCTGGCGGAGCGGCTCACGTCCCGCCGGCGGCCGATCCCGACCCCTGGCCGGGAAACCGGGGAGGTCCCGGCACCGGCAGTACCACGACCCCTGAACGAAAGAGGAGCAAGACAATGGCAGTGATCAACCGCACGATGGTGGGTGAGGCCCTGGTGGGCGACGGCAACGAGGTGGCCCACATCGACCTCATCATCGGCCCGCGCGGCTCGGCCGCCGAGACGGCCTTCTGCAACGGTCTGGTCAACAACAAGGACGGCTTCACCAGCCTGCTGGCGGTGGTGGCGCCGAACCTGCCCTGCAAGCCCAACACCATGATGTTCAACAAGGTCACCATGAAGGGCGCCAAGCAGGCGGTGCAGATGTTCGGCCCGGCCCAGCGCGGCGTGGCCATGGCCGTGGCCGACTGCGTCGAGGACGGCACCATTCCCATGGACGAGGCCGACGACCTGTTCATCAGCGTGGGCGTCTTCATCCACTGGCTGGCCGAGGACGACAACAAGATCCAGGACTACAACTACGAGGCCACCAGGCTCTCCATCCGGCGCGCCGTCGCCGGCGAGCCGAAGGCGGCCGACGTGGTGGCCCGCAAGAGCGTCGAGCAGCATCCCTTCGCGGCCCACGGCTGAGGTATCGGGTCAACCCCGGGGCGGCGTCCGCCGCCCCGGGCCCGGCGGGAGATGTCACATGGAATGCCTCGAATGCCACGCCCGGCTGGAGCGGCTCGACAGCGAGCACCTGCTCGGCTGCTGCGGGCTGACCCTGCAGGAGTACGCCCTGCGCCACCACCGGCCGCTGGAGCTGCTGCTGACCCCGGACCAGGTGGGGGCGGAGGACGATCCGGCGGCCTGGACCGGCCCCGCGGCTCCGCCGCGGGAGCATGCCCGGGCGGTGCTGCAGGGCCTGCGCTGGGCCGGGCTGTTCCGCGCCGAGGGCGCCTTCACCGTGGTTCCGGGCGAGGTGCGGCGCCTCGACCTGCTGTTCTGGGACCTCGCCTGGCTGCGGGATTTCGGCTTCCGCTTCCGCCAGGAGTATCACTACGAGGGGCATCGGGTGATGGCCCGCAACCGGCTCAAGGCCCCGGCCGCGAACCTGCGCCGGCCCCGGGCCGTGCAGCTCTCGCCGGTGCCGCCGCCGCGCTTCCGCGACAGCCTGGCGGTCTACCTGGCCCATGCCGCCGAGCTGCAGGCGGGCTACCTGTTCCTGCCTTTCCCCGACGCCCGCGACGGCGAGTCGGTGGCCGAGACGCTGCAGCGCGCCCACGGCGTGGCGCTGGTGCGGCTGGATGCCGCCGATCACCCCGGGGGGCTGCTGCTGCGCACCCGCGCCCGCGCCGACGGCGATCGCCTGCTGGCGCTGCTGGAGTCGCGCCTGCGGGAGATGCCCGGCGCCTGGGAGCGGTTCACCGACGCCACCCCGGAGCTCGCCGTGGCCAAGGAGCTGGTGTTCGACGCCGCCCACTTCATCACCGATCACCCGGCCAAGTGCTCCAACCTGCACGGCGGCCGCTACCGCCTGCACGTGGAGCTCCGCGGCCGCGTGGACCCGGCCACCGGCTGCGTGGTGGACTACGGCTACCTGAAGCGGGTGGTGACGCGGCAGGTGGTGGAGCGGTTCGATCACCACACCCTGAACTACGCCGACGGGGCGCTGGCCTGGCGCTCCAGCACCGAGCTGCTCTGCATCCACATCTGGGAGCGGCTCATCGACTACCTGCCCGGGCTGCAGGCCCTCACCCTCTACGAGACGCCCCAGTCCTGGTGCGCCTACCGGGGGCCGGATCTGGCCCGGTTCCAGGCCGAGGGCGAGGCGGCGCTGCTCGGCCACTTCCGCGATCCGGCCCTGGGCCGTTCGCCGCTGCGGGCGCTGGCGGCGGAGCCGGGCGCGCGGCTGCGGGTGGTGGGGGAGGGGCTCAGCTGAGGGGCGCGCCCGCGAAGCGGCGCAGGGCCGCGGGGCCGATGCGCCCGTCGTGCAGCGCGCTGGCCACCAGGGCCCCGGCCGCGCCCGCGGCCGCCAGGCGGCGCAGGTCGGCGGGGCCGCGCACGCCGCCGGCGGCGTAGAAGCGGGTGGCGGGCGAGAGGCGCCGGTAGCGGCGCAGGCGCTCCAGGTCCGGCCCGCGCCCGGCGCCCACCCGGCCCAGGGTCATGAGAATCACCTCCGGCGGCCACAGGGCCGGCGCGAGATCGAGGGGCCGGGGGCCGAGGAAGCCGCCGCCGCGCCAGTCGAGGGAGAGGATCGCGGCCCCGGCCGCGCCGGGCGGGGAGGGCAGGGCCAGGGTTTCGGAGCCGAGCACCGCCCGGCCCGGGCCGCGGCCACGGAAGCGCGCCAGCTGGGCACGGGTGCGGAAGCCCGCGTCCACCCACAGCGCCAGCGCCGGGAAGCGGCGCCGCAGGGAGCGGAGGACGCCGTGCTGGGCCGCGCCGCCGGTGATGGCGTCGAGGTCGGCCACGTAGAGGGCCGGAAAGGGATGG